>NZ_JAYFSK010000045.1:0-19709 GCF_041464035.1 Acinetobacter sp. AL9
GCCTATTTAAGTGATGTGCTGAAAAGGTTGCCGACACATAAAGTGACTCAGATTGAAGAATTGCTACCACACCGCTGGAAACCTGAACCGAATTAAAAAATAGGCATGGGGTTCAGCGGACGCTTACCTTTTAACTTCGCAAATCATACATTTTCAACAGCTAAGCTCTTTGAGCTATGCGATATCATTTTTGAAACTGTGGGTTTAGATTTTATGGGCGATATTTTTTATGGCTGTGTGCTCACTAACACACCCGATCAATTGAATATTATCCATTTAAAAGCTTAAACCGCTCGATGTTCGACTCGTTAGAGAGCGAGCAACAATGACATGCAGGTTCACTAATTTGACTAAGATGGCGTAAAATAAGCTAGTCACATACTTACACTTAAATTACGCTTCAAATTAAAGGACTTCAACTGCATGAACATGACAGAAATCATGGCTGATCTATCTTCACACACTCCAATGATGCATTAGTATCTAACTATTGATTTTATTATGTTTTTTATAACCAATTAAGATTTCGTACACTAAAAGGTATACATAATAAAAAAGCATGCCTCTAAGAGCATGCTTTTCCGTTTAAATCTTCTATCAGTAACTCTATCATATCATGCTGATGTTTTTCTATACTCGCTTCATTCCACTCAGATTCGTTCTTCTCAACAACCTGCATCATCAACTCTAACTTTAAACTGATTGGTGCTTCCGTATGCTTCCTTAACCAATTCGCTTTTTGAATCGGCATATCATTAGTAAGTGAAGAGTTTTCACTTTGATTCACTAAACCTAAATTACCTAGACTATCTCGAACCTGCAGTGGTAATGGATCACCGACCTTAGGCTTTTGCGGATAAAAATGCTCAATTGAGTCCTTATAACTAAAGTAAAATTTAGCATGATTCCCTTTTTCCTTTTTTAACAAAAGGTAATCTAAATAGTTAAAACAGAAGTAAGGAATCTTCCCATAAGTAAACTGCGTTTTTACATCTTCTACAGTGACTGCTGTATTGCACTCAAATTCATTGCCATACATGAAACTTTCATAGTCTTGCTTTGTACTTAAGTACCGCTTCTTGATCAAAGTACGTGCCAAATTTTCCACAAATGCAAAATAGGTATTTAAACCAATTCCTTTGTCACTATGATCTATGAGCCAATATAAAATGCTCAACAACCAATTCTTACGTGCATGTGTTGGGTAGGAAACATGAAATGCAGATAGAAGCATCACGAGGTTTCTTTGACCACCTTCTAATGCTAATTCATTTTCCCCCTCAGCTTCAGATTGTGAAAAGGTATTCACATAGCTCACATTACCAGAACTATAGTATTTAGGTTTCTTGAGTGACCAACCTTTGTACTGAGGACTATTCTCACGTTTGATGACATACAGATCGAATAGATATCGTGTTTTTAAAAGCAGGTAGATAAAGTCTTTTGCATGACTTGCATCTACAATCATGCGTTTAAAGCTTTCTAATAAAGTCTTGTCATCAAGTGCAATCTTGCTAGCGTCGCCATCTTTCAACTGCCTTCTGACATAAATCTTCAAAACCTGCATCAGGAAGTTGGGATAATCAATGATGCTTGCAAAACGTTCGCTCGACTCTTCATTTGTCTTCTCACTAACAGGAACAAGATTAAGCTTTAGAATTCCTTCCAAAGTGAGCTTATCCCCATATGAGCGCTTCCCTTCAGTACTCGTATCTTTCGATGGAGTTTGTATAGGCAGGCATGACTTAAGGTCTTCATAGTCTTTGGCACACCATTCATGATATGAACCACCAAATATTTGCTTTCTATCTGTGGGGTTAAAACCATATGCCACATATTTATACATATCCTGACATGCTGACCAAACTTGATGAACAACATGACGGTCTGCATCCTCAGCACTTAACAAGCTCAGAAAATGTGCCTTAATGACTTCATGCGCTTCTAACTGTTCCCCTCGGTTATTAAGTGCATCAAAATAATGCGTCACATCTGCAAGCTCTGGAATCATTGTGCGTAAAATTACCACGCGATCTAATAGATAGTTTGCAAACTTTTCAAGCTCATTTTCTTGGACAAGCTTGAGGCATTCTTCCTGAATAATGTGATAACCTCTGAGAATAGAGTGATCACCATATTGTGCATTCAATCGATCTATTTCTTTTTCAACAGATTTATCACTGACAAATTTCCATAATGAATTTAAAAGAATTTCTGACTTTTCACGGCTTTCAAAACTTAATCGTATGCTATTAAATTGATCGAGTTGTGCATTTTTAAGTTTAGACTTTAAGAATAAAGCCATAAGATTTAAGGTTGTAAACCGTTGCTGTCCATCTAGCACTTCAAAGTAATGCTCTTTTTTTGCGACCACCAAACTACCGATATAATAGTTTTCAGGACTGGTCTGTAACTTTAGATAATAGTCATAAACATCCTGTATTAATGCTCGGATCTGTGGTCTTCCCCAAGCATAATTTCTTTGGTATACAGGGATTTGATACTTTACATCCTCACTCAACAATTGTGAGATGGTATATGGTTGTGTTTGCTCTGTAGACATCATCCCTGCTCCGCCATGCATTTCATTTCTCTAAACAGCTTCTTAATGCCTTCAACTTTACTTTTACTACTTTTCTCACTTATATCATTTGAACCAATATAGATATTCAAGGAAAAATTAAAGAAGTCTTTTGGTCGTAATGATTGATCCAAACGCCTAAAGAGATTCTGACCTATCACATGGTTCTCAATACTGGACTCATAGATGCTAGATTGCTTAAGGCGTAAACTGTATGCCCAAATAAATCCTATCTCCAAAGCACTCGAAAATTCCGCTTCACCAAAGCGATCATAGTAAGCCAACAAAAAAGCATTGAGCACTTTTCGGACATAGCCATCACCTGTTCTGTTCCTACCCGTATACTCATAGCCTTTAGAATTCTCAGTGCCATTAATGACTGTCCAAATTTTTTTCGACATTGCTGTGGTTAATAATGGCTCCACCCAATCATCATGATCTCGTGGATTAAGCAACGCTAAAGCTTTGCTTTCATAATGGCTAAACCACTCAAAAAAACGTCGCCCATTGATCATGGTTTGGGTGATTTGAAATGGGTAAGCCAAATGTATGTTATCTACCTTACGGAAGCGATCATTGTTGTACTCATCAACCATACTGTGCAAGATACGATATGACTGGCTCAGTGGAAACTGATCTTCCTGATGCAGTGACAAACCTTTAAAACCCTCCACCTGCTCTTTACCAAAGTGGAATGCCTTTTCCCCATTAGTCCATTGTCTGATGGGATAGAGGAAATGAGAAAATATCCGATGGACATCCTTTTCATTCCTTTGCTCCCATTGCTGAACGGCTTTCGTTTTCAACTCAGCTTCTGATGGATCAAATTCTCGCAGATGATATGCCTTCAACAAATCATGTGGATGAAGATCCAATCCTCTCGAGTTCTGTGAATCAAAGAATTGAAAAGCCTCTGACAGCTTGCTTAACTCAACAATAACAAACTCACATTTGGTCAGCAGAATATCAATATATTCCTCTAAGGGCTTTGAGCGTGGCTTATCGATGAGCTTTTCAACCACATCATAATTTCGGCGTAAGTTTTCTTGACTCATGCGACACGCAGGAATCTCTAAACTGAACTCAGGAAGAATCAACCTGTTTAATTGACTTTTTCTCGCTTGCAAGGCATGCCAAATTAAATAAAAGGTTAATGTCCGTTGTTGTCCGTCCACAATATTTTTTTTAACATCAGGTAACTTGTGTTGGACAATCATTCTGAGATGATGCTGATTGCAATCATTATGGTTCTTCGTGCGAATGATCAAAGTAGGCTTGTGTAGAACAATTGTCCCTAGGCGATACTTATAACGATCATCATCACGATTCTTTGCCGTAATACCCGCAACAAAATAATCTAAGTCATCAAACAGCGTTCTGACATGCTTCTCTGTCCACTTATAAGGACGTTGATAATCAGGAATACTTAAAGCTTGTTGGTAAAGTTCTTTTAATGAGATAACTCTCGGCTCTAAAGTTGCTATGGTCATGTTTTTTCAATCTTAATTTCTAAATGTTCATCATGCAGATTGCTCAAAATATTCTGATAAATTTGATAATTGTCAGAATCCTTTATGACAAAAACCACCTCATCAATGAACGAATAATCTGGCAAAGTGGACAATACTGTTCCTATGGCTATTTCTGCTGCCAATTGCTTTGGGAAAGCATAAACACCTGTAGAGATGGAGGGGAATGAAACTTTTTTAGCTCGTACTTCATTTGCTTTGATCAAAGCATTTGAATATGCACTACACAGCAAATCTGCTTCATTATGATCACCATTCAACCATCTTGGTCCAACGGCATGAATAATATATTGTGCCGGCAAGTCACCTGCGATCGTTACCTCTGCCTGTCCCGTAGGACATCCACCTTTTAGCTTGTTTAACTCTATACAGGCTTGCTTCATCAGTAGTCCTGCTTTCTTATGGATTACGTAATCTAAACCACCTCCACCTAGTAGCGACTTATTCGCAGAGTTCACAATAGCATCCACAGCAAGCTTAGTGATATCCTCTCGTACTAACAGTATTTTTTTTCGTTTATTCATTTATATTGCTTTCAAGTATATTTTCATGAAAAGTAAATTCTTAATAAATAAAAACAAAATCATATGCCCACATAAAACTTTTCAATCAGCTTTCGGGTCTTGACCAGCAAATTGCTAAAAATGCTCTCCCGTTCAAACAGCTTAACCTTATAGTTTGGTAAGTCCTTCAACTCTTCTTTACGTGGTAGGCGTTTGGTGAACTCATAATGCTCCAGAACCTGCTTCATCGCTTCTGGTTTCAGGTTTTCTTCTTTACAAAGATGCTGATAGGCCTGTTCTTTTTCAGCATCCCAGAACTGAGCAAAAGCCGTTTGGACGCTTTGACCATTGATCATCTTAGGCATGTTTTCTTCAATGAATTTTTGAATGAGGTCTTGCTTATCGTGCAAGCTAATATCGCTACTGATTAAGTCATAAATTTGCGCTTGGTACTTCTGACGTTTGTCCTCTGAGTCCGTATCAACAACAAGCTGTAGGAGGTTGATGATATAACCAACATTAATGCGATCACTGTGCAGTAAATCCAGTTGAAAATCGACATCATCCAGCACCGATACTTTTTCTTTCTTGGTGGTCTTTCTAACAGCACGGCATAGGTCAGCATACTTAGAGGCAAAATTCGCAAAGTGCTGTTTATCTAATGCGGTTTGATCCTGGTCATATTCAATAAAAGTTTGTAATTGCGCGTTGTAGCGCATCACTTCACGGAAAGCTTTAATAAATTCGAGTTGCTGTTCTTCAGTGACAAGATCATCGACTGATTGGTAATTGGGCGTTAAGGCAAACAATTTGCTCACCGCTGCTTGGTAATCCTGTTCGATTTCCGCATAGCTGGGAACAAGTACAATCTTGGTCGTTTCTTTATTGGAAAATAGCGCCAGTGCTTCATCTGTGGCGCGTTTCAGGTTGCGGAAACAGATGATATTGCCAAATGGTTTTTTATCATTGTAGACACGATTGGTACGAGAGAATGCCTGAATTAAGCCATGATATTTTAGATTTTTATCGACATACAAGGTATTTAACGGCTTAGAGTCAAAGCCCGTGAGGAACATATTGACCACAATTAGAATATCAATCTGTCTGTTTTTTACGCGCTGTGCGATATCGCGGTAGTACGCATAAAATTGATCACCAGAATTGTAGTTGGTTTTAAACTGTCGGTTGTAATTGGCAATGTATCGATCTAGCTTATCCCGACTGGATGAGTTGACCTGAGTTGGAATATCTGCGGCTTCTTCATGAATCAAGCCAGTTAAGTCATCAGTCGGTACAGCCTCATTTGCCGCATAGGAAAAGATGGTGGCAATAGTCAACGGTTTAAATATCCGACCTTGTGCTTCATCTTCAATTTGCTTTTCAGCCTGCACTTTTTCAAAGATGTCGTAATATTGGGTCAGTGTTTCGACCGAACTGACACAGAACATTGCGGTAAATTCACGATTACGGGTTTTGGTATCGTGAATATTGACAATGTAGCGGGCAATCATTTCTAGGCGTTGTGGGTTGTCATACAGTTCTTTGGTATCGATGCCCTCTACGTCTTCATCATAACTTTCATTCGTCGCCATGCCTTTGGCGGTGTATTTGCCACGATAATCAATCTGGAACTGCAAGACGTTACGGTCGCGGATAGCATCGACAATCACGTATTTATGCAAACACTCATTAAACAGGTAATCTGTGGTGAGTTTTAAACCTGCTTTGCTTTGGCTGTTCTTTTCAAAAATAGGCGTACCGGTAAAACCAAACATTTGTGCATTGCTGAAGAATTTTTTGATGTTCTGATGGGTCTCACCAAATTGACTGCGATGACATTCATCAAAAATAAACACCACTTTTTTATTTTTAAGATAATCAATGGATTCTAAATAACGGTCGGTACTGATGGCTCGATTGAGTTTTTGGATGGTGGTCACAATCAGTTTGTCGTGGCGTTGATCCAGCTGTTTCACCAAGGTCGATGTGTTATCAGTGCTGTCCACGCTGTCGGCTTTAAAAGCATTAAACTCACGTGAGGTTTGAGTATCGAGGTCGTTACGATCGACCACAAACAGAACTTTTTCCACATCAGGCATTTGCATGATGATCTGACTGGCTTTAAATGAAGTCAGGGTTTTGCCTGAACCTGTGGTATGCCAGATATAGCCGTTCTGATCGGAGTTTTGCACATGCTCAACAATTTTCTGTACTGCATAAATCTGATAGGGACGCAGCACCATCAGGCTTTTGGTGGTTTCTAGCAGCACCATGTACTGGGTCAGCATTTGGGTTAGATGCTGCTGATTTAAAAAAGCTTCGGCAAAGTCGACAATTTCATTGATATGTTTGTTATGGACATCTGCCCAGGGAAAGGCAAACTCGATGCCTGTGGTGCCGTTGGAGTAATAACGGGTATTGGCACCGTTACTAATCACAAAGAGCTGAATAAAACCAAACAGCCCTTGCCCTGCCCAATAGGCTTCACGAATATAGCGTTGGGTTTGATTAAAGGCTTCGGCGATTTCCATGCCGCGTTTTTTCAGCTCGATCTGTACCAAAGGCAAACCATTGACCAAGAGCGTGACATCAAAACGGCTGGTTCTGCCATTATAGTCACGGTGGTCGATGGTGATTTGATTGGTGACTTGATAAATATTTTTGCTAGGATCATCAGACAGGAAAAAAAGGTGTTTACTGGTTCCATCATCAAATTTGACTGGGAACAGATCACGCAGATTCTTGGCGCGTTCAAACACTGTGCCCGTGTTCAAAAAACTGATGACCTGTTTCCATTCCGTTTCTGACAGAGGCGCAAGTCCATTGGCGCGTTCAATCTGGGTTTTCAGGTTAGATAGTAGTTGGCTTTCATCCTTGAGCGTGACTGAGGTATAACCCAATTGCTGTAGCTGGCCGATCAGTTCATTTTCAAGTTGGTATTCGCTTTGTACTGTCATTTCACCCTCAAAACCATTTTATCGATATGCTGTTGCTTGATTTATTCAATTATTAACATGCTAAACACCATACCTAGATATGATGTTTAATTGCTCTTGCTTTTAATAAACTAAATTATTTAATCATTTTCTCAGCATTTACGATTAAATTCTTCTCAGCCTCATACGCTTTTAATGCTTTTGGAACGTTTCCTGTGATTAGATTTTCTTCTGAAAAATCTTTAGCAGAAGTTGGAATAACAGTAACGGCTATAGATTTTTTCTTAGCATTTTGTGCTTTTAAATCAGTCCATTTTTTTGCATTGTCATTAAAACCAAAGGTATCGATTGCAATTGAACGATGTACAGTTTCACCTGCTCTTAAACCATTTTTCTTACTACCATAGGTATAGCTATCTATACCTGTATAAGTTGAATAAGGTTCTTGCTCATCATCTAAATAAAGATCGATTTCCCACTGAATTGAGGATAAATCCTGTTTGCTTCCATTATGGACATCAAATGAAACTAAAGGGTCTCCACTAGTAAAAAACTCTTTACTGGTACCTAGGCTAATATTGGATGCTTTAATTTTTGATAAGTCGTTATAAATATCAGTCCAATCTTTTTCGATAGACTTCAACCGTTCATATTCATCAAAAACTGCTTGCTTGCGATTATCTACAGCAAGTTTCACAATTTTTCGATAAGTAATATCAGCACCATATTGCTCTTTAAATTTTTCAATAGACTCTACTGTACCTATATTCAGCGTGTTAATAGCCCATTGAACAATTTCTGACTCTTGTTCTGGCAGTTCATCATGTATTTTACTTGATGAATCCGTTAATGTTTGCAAGTTAGTCAAATCAAAAGTAGTATCCAATGGCCCCTTACTACATCCACTAAGTAATACTGCAGCAAACACTGAAGCAATGATCAATTTTTTCATGTTAACCCTCTTATAATACATGATGCTTTTAATAAGCAAAAAGCCAAACCCACTTATGGATTTGACTATCAAAAAATTTACACAAACATCTGCTGTAACAAGCCCTTTTTCCAAGTTTTAGCTTGTTCTATTTGCTGTGCCACGACTTCAATTTTTTGGTCAATCGCAGAAAGGAAATTGGCGATTTTGGTTTGTTCTTCTAGGCAAGGTTTAGCTATGTGAAATTTTCTAATATTTGTCATTGACAGAGCTGGCTGGGAACTCGTTGCAATAAATTTCTCGATTTCATTACGCCTAAAACTTGTTTCATTAAAATATTGCAATAAATATACAGGATTCAATAACTCTTTATTAGCTCGTATCCGAGCAACATTAGGAGCTAAATAAAATTTTTCATTTTCTTGGATTAATGCGACATCACCAATCGTTCCTACATATGTGAATATTAGATCATCAATATATAATTTACTTCGACCTAACATTTTCAAATCACTATCATCAATATACTTTACATCTGATAAATCTAATTTATTATTTTTAACATTAAGACCACGTAAAGCAATTAAATTACCTGAGTCTTTATAAACAATATGTTTGGTAAACTCATAGCCTGCTAATTTGGTCACATCAGTAGCTGTACCTAGTTCAATAAAATCCCACTCCCCAAATTCACTCCCATCATCCGCTTTAAAACGAATCTGCTGACTAAACAGCTTTTGCATCATGCCTTGTTTATATTGGCTGAGCAGTTCATGTTTTTGGGTGAGTTGGCTAATCTTTTCATCCACAGCAGAAAGAAAAGAGGCGATTTTGGTTTGTTCTTCTTTGGATGGAATATCTAATTGACAATTACCAACCTCTTTTTGTCCAATAGTGGTCATAGTTGCAGTTTTTCCACCTTGAATTAACTGCTTACGAACATTAGAAGTTTTCAAAGAAAAATTTAAAAATAAAGGATCTATTCTTTCTAAATCGGGGCTTAATTTAATTAAATGACCATCATAAGTAATGTCGTTGGAATTTCCTAAATACACATTTGAAAAGGCTATACCTTCCTTGACCAAAGAAGATCGTGTAAAAAAAATATCACCATATTTAACTTTATTACGCTCAAATTCTTTCGCATCTAAATCTAATAATGAAAGTCTAGCCTCATCAATATCTCTTTCAATATACATATCTAAAACATTTATTAACTTATAACCTTTCCCAACCTTATTTTGATCATTAAAAACGCCATTATTAAGCGCTTTTTCTTTAGATAAATCTAAGATTGAAGACTTTGACCACTCCCCATCAAACTCTTTAAAACGTAACTTAGGCGAAGCCATTACTTCACCTCCGCAAACGGTGAAACAATGCCTAGCTCTTTGCAAAAATCTGCAATGATGGCATCAGTCTTTTGACTGTCTTGTTCCAAAGCTTGAAGCTGTTTTGCAATCGCATCTAAATCAATCTCGGCTTCTGCTTCAAAGGTATCCACATAACGCGGAATATTCAGGTTGTAATCGTTATCTTTGACTTCTTGCAAGGTCGCGACATGCGCATATTTTTCAATATTTTCACGCTTTTCAAATGCCGCAACAATCTTATCTAAATGCTCAGGCAATAACTTGTTTTGGTTCTTCTGCTTTTCAAAATCATTGCTGGCATCAATAAACAGAATATTGCCGCTCTGCTCACGGTTTTTCTTCAACACCAAAATACAGGTCGGAATAGACGTGCCATAGAAAATATTGGCGGGTAGACCAATAATCGCATCCACCACGTTCAACTGTTCAATCAAATACTGACGAATCACGCCCTCACTCGAACCACGGAACAAGACGCCATGCGGTAGCACCACCGCCATGGTGCCGTTGTCATCCAGTTGATACAGCATGTGCTGTACAAAAGCCATATCGGCTTTGGAGCTTGGCGCCAGTTTTCCATACGCAGCAAAACGCTCGTCTTGTAAAAATAACGGATCGGCAGACCATTTTGCAGAAAATGGCGGATTCGCCACCACAGCATCAAACTTTTTATCTAAATGCTGCGGACGGGTTAAAGTGTTTTCCTGCTTGATGTCGAACTTGGCAAAATGCACATCATGCAGAATCATGTTCATGCGTGCCAAGTTGTAAGTGGTACGGTTCATCTCCTGACCGTAAATCATATCGACATCTTTCACTTCACGTTTGACCCGAAGCAGCAACGAACCCGAACCACAAGTCGGGTCATAGACTGAACGTAAACGATCTTTGCCTTGGGTGACAATCTTCGCCAGTAAAGTCGATACGGTTTGCGGGGTATAGAATTCCCCCGCTTTTTTGCCCGCGCCTGAGGCAAACTCACCAATCAGGTATTCATAGGCATCACCCAGTACATCGGCTTCGGTATTACTAATATCAAAATCAATGTCATCTAAATGACTCAGGACTTTCGCCACCAGTGTATTACGGTCACTGGCATTATTGCCAAGCTTGGTCGAGTTTAGATCCAAATCTTCAAACAGGTTGGCAAAGTCATCGGCAGAGTCGGTGCCTAACGTGCTTTGTTCAATTGATTTTAAGGTTGCCGTTAAATCATCTAGAATAAATTCGCCCTGACGACCACGCTCGGCTAAGGTATGGAATAGCTGTTTTGGTGTGAGCGCATAACCGACTTCGGCAATGGCATTCTTTTTAATTTCTTCGATGTACGGCACATGCTCAGGATTATTTTCATCTAATTCTAAAAAGCTGAGGTCTTCGCCATCGAGCAATTCATTTGCAAAATTAACCGACTTTTCCGATAAATATTTAAAGAAAATAAAGCCGAGGATGTAATCACGGAATTCATCGGCGCCCATGGTGCCACGCAAAGTATTGGCAATATTCCAAAGTTGTTTTTGTAATTGTTGCAGTTGTACTTGGGTCATTGTTATGGAAGTCCAAATAAGTAAATCATTAATAAAATGATTTTACCTAAAATTCTAAAACATGCAGCAGTAAAAAGGTGGAAAAGGACATTATTTGTCGCCTTACTTGAACTTATGGACAGAAAGTCATAAAAATAAAACTCCCATACTAGAGATGGGAGTTTTCTAGTGATCGTACTTTTGATGAACAATTAAAAAATCATAAGCTTATAGTCAGGTCTAATTGCTTTCGAAGAGTAATGATGCATTTTCATAGGTTCAATAATAGACTTAAAATATTTGGACCAATCTTGATAGCTGCAAGAAGCGCCTACCACTTGATTTGGCTCAACCAAAAACGCGTGCTCACAGATAAGAGCTATTTTCAGATCCACCCATAGTTCTTGACTAAGAAGGTCAAACCTTAAAGGTTTATCTAAAGTAGGGTGCTTCAAAGGGTGTCCCACATCAGTAAATGCAAATACTCTACCGCAATACTGTCCATTGAGATCTTTAGATATTTGATAGGCAAATCCATGTAAATTATCTAAATTCTCTTTTTTCAGCATATTGATAAACTTCCGTACAACCACTGCAAACTGCTGCTCATCTTTAGGCTGTAGTGGAATACTCGTACGTCGGTAAATGGCATCAAACTTGAAATCTACCTGATGAATGCGGATCTGTTTATGCTCACGTAAAAGTCTGGCAACAAATCGATTAACCGTGTTTTGTTGATCTTTTACCTGTTGATAAGTTTTTAAAATTGCTTTAGTCATCGTTTTTTCGTCAACTAATGCCCTACCGCGTAACTCATTCCAACACCGCTCAATCAGCATGATACTTCTGAAATGCAGATCATCTTTTTGACAGTGAACCGATAGGGGCAAACTTCTAATTAGCCCAAAGCATTCTCTGAAACATTGAAATACTTTTTGTACTTGTGGATCAAAAATATGCCCTTCACCTAACTGTGAATCAAAGCAGTCAAAGTAATGCCGACCTACGTACATAAAATGATTCAACAGGTCAGTGGAAAGATATCCTAAGTAATTGTTACTATTTGAATTTACCCTTAAAACTTGAGCAGATGGCGAGGTGATTTTTTTAAATAGCTTGAGTGCTTCTGTAAGCACCAAAGCTTGTTGTGGTGAAACACAATTTACAGGAACGGGAATTACTTTGCTCTGTGGCGATAGTGCTGCGTATGTATTCATATATAGGCTCTGATATGTATTTTTTTAATGCCCTGCTCATCAGGTGAATGAGCAGGTATAACTTCGGTGATATGTAGATTTATGTCCCTCTACGAGGGCGGCCTGATTTACGTTTACTTGCTGGCATCTGACTTGTACCAAATGTTTTTAGCCTACTACCACTGGGAATAAACGCGTGTTGCTTATCTTTAGTCAAATATTTGATAACTAGTGACTCTAATGCGCTATGAGCTTTTTCATCATCATGATGTAACATTCCAATAGCTAAATATTTATAGCGTTCTTTTGAACCATTACAGCTGTAGTAACTTCCCTTAGCCTCAGTAAGTTGTACCCATTCCTTGCCGAACTGGTCAGCTATAATCTCGTCTTTTTGATGTTTATTACCATCTAAGAAGAAAATAGTATGATAGTGATAGCCTTTATCAACGCCGTATTCTAGTTTCCAAATATAACCAATAGGTCGCTGATGTATTGAAAATCTTGATTTCAAAAATTTCTTAAACATCTTTCTGATCAGATTCAAATCTTCAGAAAGATTTCTACATTTTTTCGCAATTGCAAAATCAAGACGCAAGACTAGTAACTTTGAATATTTAACTCTAAGCTTGTTTAGCAACTGAATAGCACGCGCTTCTTGATGTTTTAATCTTTCAGATCGATTGCTCTGTGCCTGAATAAATTCATCTTCCAGGGTGCCTGAATAAATTTTAGAAACAAAAGCATTTGCTAGATCTGCAAATATAATAGGTTCTCCCGCGATAGGGAGAACATCATTTGCTTGAAAATTTTTAAAATAGCGTGGTTCAAAATTTATAGGTTTTAATATTTCTTCATATGCTCGCATATACACTTGAGTATATTCATTATTAATCGCTAATTCAGTCAAATCATCGGGATCTGGACATTGAGATAACAGATTTCTAACCAAGGGATCCGCTTTTTTAAACCGCCCTGTCTGTAATTTAGGAAAAGCACTAGAAATCTTATTGTCAACAATAAGATCAATTAACGTCTCAAGTTTAGAGTAGTCCTTATCCGCTTGTTCTAAAAGATAGGAAGCAGTGTCTGATGTTTCAAATTGCGATATGATTTTGTCATTTTTACTCATAGTCATTACTTTTTCCAGACATGAGTTCTCCCTGAAGGTATAGCTTGTGGGCTATACCTATTTCTTAGAAGGCTCATGTGTATAATTAATAGAATATATATAAACCCTTAATCCTTAATTACTTAATATTATTAAGTACCTAAAGTCTGCTCATTGGCTGAACAAGGCATAGGTGGACTTAACTGCTTGGACAGCTGGGGGATTTATATAGTTAACTCGTTGGAAAGTTATCCTTTTAGTACTTAGCTACATTTCTTGTTTCTAACCAAGTACAGATGTCTTTTTCAAACCACCCTACAGCATTCAAACTTAGTTTGATTGGTCTAGGAAAGTCCTTATCATACCGAGGTGACTTTGGATTCATTTTGTCGTAAATTGTTGACCGGCTTAAGCCAGTTTTATATTCAACTTGTTTACGTTTTAAAATCGTTAAATCAAAAGGTGCAGTCATGCTAAGCTCCGTTAATAACTGGTAGGAACAGAATGCACTTTCATTTTTCCAAGCTGTACCCAAACCATCATAGAAATATTGATATTATGCCTACCGTTAGTTTTTCATCATTACAAAGTAAGACACATCCAACTCTTAGACGAATTACCAATTTAGAAATTCTTAAATTTCAATTTGAGTTGACATATCCACTGCTCTTTGAAAAGCTCCTACATTCAGAAGAATTGATAGTTGAAAGAATAAAAAGATTTCTAGAGATACCGAATCATTTTAGTATTGAGCCAGAAGCAGAAGGATTACGTAGTGAATTGATTAGTGATGTTATTTCTAACCTGAAATTGATTGAAGTTTGCTTTTGCTATTTTCAGACCAGCTATTTAAATACTTCTGAAGAAAAACTAACCATGAGTGGTATTAACTTTCAAAAATTTACTATTTTTTTAGAAAGCTTGTCTGATATTTTTACAGATATTCTTGAGTGTGCGAATACCTATGGAATTGATTATTATTATTTTTCATCAACTTGCTCTATAAGCGATCTTATTAGTCATAATGACCTTGATAGTTTGATTCGAGACACTTTTGATATTCAACATTATATTACTTTTTTAAAAAATACCGACGACGAAAATCAGTTAAGTCAACAGCGAATAGAACAAATTTCTTATTTAAAACAAAGCCTTTTGTATAAATATCATGTGCCAAATACACTCAATACATCTACATCATTTATAGAAGTCAAAAAAATATCTCAAGTCTTTGATGATGAAGAAATCCGTAATGATTATATAAGCTTGAATTTGCGCCTTAATGAGGAACCATCTAATCTCCCAGACATCTTCGTCAGCTTTTTAATTCAATATCTCGAGAATCGAATGTTTCTTGATAGATACATCGCAGAGCATTCAGAGGATACATTTAAAAATGTTTTGCATAATGAAGATATTATTCGAAGATTCTTAAATGACCTAGACTCAATTGAAAATGCCTCATCCGACAATAACAGGATTCTATCCCAACTTAACTCCTTAATTTGCCTTAAATATTACAGATGTAAAAGTATAAATTCAGAATATAATTTAGATGACCATATTTCTGCTTTAAATGAAATTTTAGCACGCCCTCCAGAGTCTGAGTTTTGGATAAATCTTAAAAACAATTCTTCAAAAAAAACAATAACGGACGAGCTATCTGAATTTATGCAGCCTTATAAATGTAAGTTAACAAGTAAAAAGAAGACTATTAAGCAATTAGCTTGCTCAACACATGACAACATAACGATTAAAGAATTTAAGCGAAAAGCTGTAGATCAAAGCTTGCTATATTTCAAAGACAAATATTTAGACTTCAACAAAATTAAAAATAATTTCCAATAATTCCAATATATTTCAAATATATATTATAAAAATGATATTTACCCAAAAGGTCTGCTCAGCAGGCCTTTTTCATTTTTAAAGGTGTCCATATGACGACTTGCCCTGCTTGTCATAGTGAAGAAATAACTTTTCTTGGATTAGCTCCAAAAGGATCTAACCAAGCTCCAAGCCTACTCTGGTCACAATCAACACTTACCTTCATTGGCAAAGAATTAGCCAAAGTTTACAGAATTCCTTCTGTAATTGGAGAAATCACCGGAGCCAGCTTAGGCTATGTACTTAATTATTATTTACAGAAACATTCCGGATTTCTTACCGTGCAAAACGAGAAATCTTATATCTGTAATGACTGTAATTTAACTTTTCAAATCAATTAACAATAATAGGTATAAAGATGGCACATCAACTTGAACAAATGGCTTATGTCGGAGAAACCCCTTGGCATGGCTTAGGTAATCAACTCACTCAAAATCAGCCGATTGAAATCTGGGCACAACAAGCAGGCATGGATTGGCGGATTGAATCCTCAAATGTCAGCTACATGGCACAGAATGAACGTGGGCAGAGCATCATCATGCCGTATGAAGAACAGCGAGTACTGTATCGTTCCGATACTCATGCACCCTTGTCTGTGGTCAGTCAGCGTTATCAGGAAGTTCAGCCCAAAGAGATTCTGGAGTTCTACCGGGATCTGACTGAGCAATCTGGCTTTGAGCTGGAAACTGCAGGCGTACTCAAAGGCGGGAAGAAGTTCTGGGCTTTAGCACGAACTGGACAGAGCACAGCACTCAAGGGTAAGGATGTCAGCAATGGCTATATTCTGCTGGCAACTGCCTGTGACGGTACTTTGGCTACCACGGCACAATTCACCAATATCCGAGTGGTATGCAATAACACCTTAGCCATTGCCCTACGTGGACAAAGCAGCAATGCTGGTGTGGTGAAAGTACCACACAGTACTAAGTTTGATGCTGACAAAGTTAAGCAGCAATTGGGCATCTCAGTCCGTGCCTGGGATGAGCATATGTATGAGATGAAACAGCTGACTCAACGTAAAGTCACTCAAGGAGAAGCAGCGGCCTATTTTGATGCAGTGTTTAACAATACCAGTATGAGTGTTGCAGATCAGGAGGAGAACATCATTCAGTTCTATCGCAATATAGCTACTCCAAATCCAACCAAAGAAAAGTCTGAACCGAATGGACGTGCCATGAATAAGGTCATGGATATGTTCAATGGTCAGGGGCGTGGTGCAGAACTCAGCTCAGCCAAAGATACTGCCTATGGTTTGCTGTGTTCAATCACCGAGTTTGCTGACCATGAACGTCGTGCCATGAGTACCGATCACCGCCTCGATTCAGCCTGGTTTGGTGCAGGTGCTGCGTTAAAGCAGCGTGGACTAGAACAGGCGCTTCGCTTAGTGGTTTAAGTTTCATTTAAGCCAGTGCTATTTATTACAATAATGGTCAAGGGTCATGCAGATGATCCTTCTCCAGTAAAAAACCCCTTTTGCCACATCTCCAGATGTGGCTTTTTTTATGCCGAAAATTTTACAGACCTCGCTATTTATAAGGATCAAAGCATGAATCAGATTGCACCGATAAATACCTCTCAACTCCCTCATTTTCCAATTCCGAATGAGATGAATGAATCAAATACCGCAGCTAAACGAACAGCGACAGCCAAACGTTTAGCCAACACTAAAAATATGGATTACCAAGAATGGCTAGAAGTGCGTAAGCAAGGCATTGGCAGTAGTGATGCCGCAACCGCTTGTGGATTGAATCCCTACATGTCGATGCTGGAACTGTGGATGATTAAAACTGGTCGAACTCAGCAGAATATAGATGATGACAGCTCAGGCGTTGCACCGTTGTATTGGGGTAAACAGCTAGAGCCACTGGTAGCGGAATACTACAGCCTGCATACCAATAATAAAGTGAGACGAGTCAATGCCGTGCTTCAGCACCCCGATCCGGATAAATCGTTTATGTTGGCAAATCTGGACTATGCGGTCGTGGGTAGCGATGACGTGCAGATTCTGGAATGTAAAACAGCTGGGGAACATGGTGCCAGACTATGGCGAGATGGTGTGCCTTTATACGTGCTGTGTCAGGTACAGCACCAATTGGCTGTAACAGGCAAACAGGCTGCACATGTCTGTGTTCTGATCTGTGGGCATGAAACCAAAATCTTCAAAGTGACACGGTCTGAATCAGTGATTCAACACATCATTCAGGCAGAGCGTTATTTCTGGGAGTGTGTGGAAACGGATACACCACCATCCGTGGATGCAAGTGAATCCGCAGCTAAAGCGATTCAGCAACTCTATCCAGCGCATGTACCCTTGACTGTTGAAGATCTCTCACAAAATGAAAATGCTAATTTGATGTTCGACCAGCTCATTAAAATGAAAGAAGAGATTCAGCATAAGCAGGAACGCTTTGACCAGTTGAAGCATCACATCCAAATGCTGATGAAAGATGCTGAACGAGCCACCTTTGCTCATGGTTCTGTGGTGTGGAAGAAAGCCAAGGACTCCATCAGTCTGAATACCAAGGCATTGCTTCAGCATCAGCCTGAACTCATTGAGCTTTATCCACTTCAGAAGCAAGGCGGTCGTCGATTCAACATCTATACCGACTAAGTCTATTTCAGCCCATTTAAATAGCGATGCGCAAAAACCGCTCCCCGCCCTCCATTCGCTAGGAATAGAGGGTAAACGGTGGCGGCTTTTGTAGTGAGCTATATACATATTTCTTGAATCAGGTGATCTACATAAAGCTAGATGATCTGTACAAAATCAAATTGAGGAAAATAAAATGATTAAAGGTTTAGCGATTACACCACCAGCTCTAGGGCGTATCAGTATTGGTCGGGTAGTAGAAAAGAATGGCAAACGCCTACCTGAAAAAGATGATCAGTTCACCATTACTTCCCAGATTCAAAGCAAAGAAGGATGGGTGAAACACCCACTGGATGAACAGCTTCGAGCCAATACTCCCAATCAAAAGCTACGCTCAATCCCTGTCAGAATGATCTTCAATGATCCTGATGTCAACGGCAATTTAAAACTGACCCCTTTTACCTTAAAAACAGCAAAGTAAAATTGACCCCTTTGATGATTTATTAAGACTCAATTTGTGGTTGAATTCCTACTCTCTTTTTATCTTTTAGACGATAACTTTCCCCAGATATTTGTACAACATGACAATGATGTAATAAACGATCCAACATTGCTGCTGTCAAAGTAACATCATCTGCGAATGATTTAGACCACTGGCTAAATGGTAAATTACTGGTCAAAATCGTACTGCCTTTTTCATAGCGCTTGGCAATAACATTAAAAAATAAATTTGCTTCTTCACGACCAAATGGTAAATATCCTATTTCATCGATAATCAATAACTTTGGAGCAAGTACAACACGTTGCATGTAGTTTTTTAATTTACCTTGTTGATAAGCTAGGCTAAGTTGCAACATTAAATCAGCTGCAGTAATAAACTTAGTCTTAATATTATTCATAATTGCCTTATAGCCTAAAGCCATTGATAGATGTGTTTTCCCAACACCACTTGCACCAATAAATACAACATTTTCAGCTCTTGGAATAAAGCTTAAATTAAATAGTTCAAGCAACTGCGACTTTGGAGCACCTAAAGCATAATTAAAATCATAAGCCTCCAACGTTTTGATTTGAGTAAGACCTGAAAGTTGTAAAAGAATCTGTTGACTACGTTGCTGCTTGGCTGTGTATTCATGTAATAGCATAGCTTCAACGAAATCTGCATAACTGCCATCCTTTGCTAAGGTTTGTTGTGCATGATGTGACCATTGTGATGCCACTGTTTGTAGACCAAGCTGACGGCAAAGCTGTTCAATACGCTCATACTGTAAATTCATTAAGAAACCTCCAGTAATTCATCATAGATTGATAAGGGGTGTTGAACACTCTCATGAGGTATGAGTGATGATGGGCTAACATCATCAATTACAGATTTTTTAGAACCATCATTAAATAAAGGTAATGAAGAAAAATATTGTTGTTCTTCAAGCAAACGAGTACTTGGTTTTTCTTTAGTTGTTGCATGAATGCGTTGATTTGCTGTTTCACTAAGCCATCGACCAATATAGGCATTTGCCATATCAACATCTAAGCTAAGGTCAACCACCTT
>NZ_JAYFSK010000046.1:0-19665 GCF_041464035.1 Acinetobacter sp. AL9
CTGGCAACAATTGAAACGTGAAGGTTATGTTATCGCACGTTGTACAGTTGCTCGATTGATGCAGAAGCTAGGTATACAAGGTGTTTGGCGTGGTAAGAATAAACAAACCACCCGTAGCCGAGATGATTAAAAACGAGCAGATGACTTAGTAAAACGCAATTTTAATGCAGATCATCCTGACCCTTGCGAAGCAGTGCTTCTCAGGTCGCTGACTTCACGTATATTCAAACTCATTCAGGCTGGGTCTATACCGCCTTTATTATTGATGTGTTCTCGCGAGCAATTGTTGGATGGAAAGTATCAACACGTATGAATACAGATATGGTGCTCGATGCACTGGAGCAAGCATTGCATGATCGAGGCATGCCAAAGAACGTGATTCATCATAGTGACAGAGGCGTGCAATATCTTTCCATTCGTTATACCAATCGTTTAGAAGCAGCAAATTTACGAGCATCAGTCGGTACGACCGGTGATTCATACGATAATGCTTTGGCTGAAACGGTGAATGGCTTATACAAAACAGAGGTGATTGAATATTTAAAAGCGGATTGGCAAGGTTTAGCGGATGTACAACTTGCGACACTAAACTGGGTAGATTGGTTCAATAAAGAGCGTGTACACAGTGCACTGGGTTATGTATCACCTTTTGAGTTTGAAGCAATGTACTATGATAAGATTAACCCGTTAGGTCAGGTGGCCTAACTTAAATAAAAAAGTCTCCGACAAACCCGGTACGGTTCAAATCGTTTAAGTTCTTTATCCGACATAGACACCAACATATCAAACCGTCCGCTAAGAAAATTGCAAAAGTGCATATTCTAAAAGCGGACATTTTTACTTTGGAGAAACCGGACATTTCTACTTGGGGCTTACATGCCAATTGCGTATAATGTATATTATGTTAAATAAGATATCTGAAGACAGCACCCTGCATTTAGCTGTGCAGATTATGACAATTCGCGTTGAATTAATCGAGTAAAAGTCTGGGTAAATTGCTGTCCTTGCTCTGCAAAAAACCAATTTACATGTCCAACAATCCAATCATAATAAGCAGCATCGGCATGTTTCAGGTTTTGGGTAATCCCGACAAAATATTCAAGCTCTGAAAATGCGAAATCCAAATGCACAATTTTTAGTAATCCGGGCAAAATGCTAAAGTCTTGTTGCGGATGTATTTCTGCAAAATACGCCTGTAAAAACGCGCTTAAACCCGCTTCGTCAATATTGATTTGTAATGTATGTTCTAAAGCTAACCAATCTATAAAGTTACGCTCAATCGTTACCGCAAGATCATAAAGCGCTGAATTTCGATCCGATAAGCCAAAATCAATCACCGCGGTAATATTGGCATCGGCACTTTGCGTAGACCAAAACAGATTAGAAGCATGCAAATCATTATGCGTCCAAATTTTAGTAGCCCGCTGCAATACATGCTTAATTTTATGATGCGTCTGAGATACACGCTCTAAAAAAACGGCGTCTAAGTTTTTATCGGCAAAATAACGGCTCAATTCAGGGCTGTTTTGAATACGTTGCTGAATAGCCGTTACAATATTTTCACTTTCTAAAAGCTGCTGATTCGAGACCAAATAACGAGTCGATCTGCCATGTAACTCAGGAAAATCCTGCATGGCGACATGCAGTTTCGCAAGTAAACTCCCCACTTTGGCAGCATGTTCCGTATAGAAAAAAGGCGTCCAAGATTGCTGATCGACATATAAGTCAAAACCTGCTGCTTTTTCGTAGACTTCATAAGTCCAGTCGCCCATTTCTAAAGCGGTCAGTCCGTAATTCGAGGCAATTAATGTCGCAACAGGAATGTTTTTACTGGCTAAATGTCGCAAAAAAGCATGCTCTTGCAAAATATCTTGCGCATTACGAAATGAACGATGGCTACGCTTAATAAAATATGAGTGAAAATTTGTTTGGCCTGTACTGGCTAAAGCCTGCATGACTTCAACCAACACTGCCGAAGAAAATGGGCGCGGACTGCACCACAGAATTTGAATACCCCCTTGCAAGCATGGGTAATACGGTTGCAGGTTGTGTAATTCTGAGACAGTCAGATGTGCCCAATCTTTATATTCCCAGTCATTCCCCATGCCATGACCTAAATCATGTGTGATTGTGGTCATTTTCGATATTCCTTAACCTGATCAGCATTGTGTAATCGTATATTCCCTGCCATCCATCTCAAATAATCATTTTTTAGATAGATGATAGCTATTTAATTAACGGTCTTGGCTTGTCGTAAACGCAAATTCACTTCATCTACAATCTGATCTAAACCTGTGTCATAAGCAGCTTCACTCACAAAAGACACAATATTTTGTGTGACTTGCGGCAAATTATAATCTGCATACCATGACAATGAATTCACTTCTATTTCACGTTCACCCTGCAAAATCACGAATCTTCTTTGCATCCAAGCCTGCAAATTTTCACCCGTATAGGCATCATAAAAAATAATATCGGTCAGATAAAAATCTTTCATCATGTAGGAGTAAGCCACGCTATTTTCTTCTGGCTCATAATTAAAAAAAGGTGTGGTGGTCAGATGAAATTCAACCAGGAAATGACGTTTCAAACGATGATTTTGATATTCTGCTTTGACTTTAATCGGGCAACTGATTTGCGCAAAGTCAATTTCATGTTCAGTATTTTGCTTAAAATATTCAGCCAAAGACCAAACCTGATGTTTAATGAAATCCTGCATTAAAAACTCAGGTTCAAGTTGTGAATTAATTAATCCCAACAGTAAAGATTCAACTTCTTCTTTCGTTAAATAAATGTCTTCAACAATATGCATGCCAATCTCTAAATATGCTGCTGCGATAGAAAAATCCTAACGGAAAGGCTTGTGTTTGTATAGCTATGCAATCGTAGAGTGTGATCTATATCTAGCAATCAATTATCCACGTAGATTGAATCTTAATCATGTTTTCAGCTATGCTATCAACACATCAAATTTCACTTCAAACACGCCTCGTTGCGTAGGAGTAATCTCATGTCTAAGAAGTTACCCATTTACTTCTCTGACGCTGCTTGGGCGTCATTACAAAAAATCATGGGCAGCGATGGTAAACCCAGCCCTAGCCTTAATGCCCTGCTTGAACAAATTGAATTGCTGAATCAGCATGATTTTCAAGCACTTTCTAAAAGAAAAACACTGCATCTTCCCGTAACAATAGAATCCATTCCTGCAGGTTTTCCTTCGCCTGCTCAAGACTATATTGATAAAAATATTGATCTGAATGAATATCTTATTTCTAATGAAAATGCGACCTTTTTAAATGTGGTACGCACTACCTCTATGGTGAATGCAGGGCTTGAATACGGCGATATTGTACTGGTAGATCGCAGTAAAGAAGCCAAACACCGCAGCATTGTGGTTGCATTAATCGACCAAAAAGACCTAACTATTAAACGCCTGATGATTACAGCCAAAATGTCCAAAAGTGAATTGGCTGAACATTTTGGTGAAGACTACGACCCTGCCACTTTGCCTGAAGCGTGGCTCAAAGCAGAAAGCCCCGACTATGACAGCATTTACCTGAAAGATGGGCAAACGTTTGAAGTCTTTGCGGTGGTGACGTGGAACTTAAAAAACTTGATGGCTTAAACCAGCACACCATAATAAAAGCCCAATAAGCAGAATATAAATGAAACCTTTAAAGCAAATTTTTGCGCTGATTGACATCAATAATTGTTATGTGAGCTGTGAGCGGTTGTTTCAACCACATTTGAATCATCGTCCTGTGGTGGTGCTCTCCAATAACGATGGTTGCGTGGTATCACGTTCCGAAGAGGCCAAACAACTTGGCATTAAAATGGCTGTGCCCTTTTACCAAGTTCAAGAATTGATTCAACAACATGATGTTGCTGTCTTTTCAAGTAACTATGCACTCTATGCGGAAATGTCTAGACGTTTTAATAATACGATTCAACAATTTGTTAGTGCCAAAGACATTGAAATTTATTCAATTGATGAAACCTTTATTGAACTGAGTTCATATTCTCAGACCGACTTAAATGAATGGGCGCAAGAAATTAAAGCAACTTTATGGCAATGGCTGGCTCTTCCTGTCTGTGTCGGTATTGGTCACAGTAAAACTGAAGCCAAACTGGCCAATCATATCGCCAAGAAAAATAGCTATTTCAACGGCGTGTGTAATTTACTCCATATGGACTTATGTAGCAAAGAAGCCTTATTTCAACACATTGATGTTGCTGAAGTCTGGGGTGTGGGTCGAAAACTTGCCAAAAAACTGCATGCTTTAAAGATTCATTCTGTATTTGATTTAGCAATTAGTGATCCTGAGCAAATGCAACGTAAATTTTCAATTTTAATGAAAAAAACCATATTGGAGCTAACAGGTACGCCGTGTATTGAACTAGAACAAACCACAGCCAGTAAACATCAAATCATCAGCTCACGTTCTTTTGGACAACGAGTCACCGACATTCATGCACTTTCGGAAGCACTGAGCGATTATTTACAATCTGCGGTGCAACGCCTTAGAAAAGAAAAAAGTTTATGTTCCTGTATGATTATTTTTGCGCAATCCAGTCGTTTTGATCAGCGCCAAGCTTTTTACAATCAATCGGTGACTATTGCCTTTAATGAGCCAACAGATTCTGCCTTAATCATGAACAAAGCCATCATGAAGCATATCTCTACCCTATTTCAAGAAGGTATTGTCTTTAAAAAATGTGGGGTGATTTTAACAGGACTTGAGCCAAAGCAAGGCTATATTCCCGACCTACTTGCAGATACGCACTCCATTGAAAAACAGGAACAATTACAGCAAGTATTAGATACGGTGAAAAGTAAATTTGGTATGCAAAAACTCGCCATTGGTGCATGTAAATTGCAAGATCGAACTTGGGCGATGCAGCGCAGCCATTTAAGCCCGAATTATTTTAGCTGGGAAGGTTTATTGGCGCTTGGTGATTAGCAGTTATTTGATTGGGCTAAAAAAGCTCACAATATGAGACCTAATTTAATGCTTAAAAGTACTACAAAGTAGTATACAATTAAACACTACAAAGTAGTATAAAGGTGTTTGATGTATACCATCTGTGAGACTACTTTTTTTACCAATGAATATCCCTACTATTGGACTGAAGAACAATACAATGACTTTAAAATTTTCATTGCCGAGAACCCTACAGCAGGAGATGTAGAACCTGGTACTGGCGGCGTTCGTAAAATTCGATGGGGTGGAAAGAGTAAAGGTAAACAAGGTGGTGTTCGTGTAATTTATTACAACCGTTTAGCAAATGGCGAAATTTGGTTATTGACCTTATATAGTAAAGACACAATTACCCAACTTGAGAAAAAGACACTTAGACAATTAGCGGAGTTACTGAAATGAGTCGTTTATTAAGTGACAAAGAATTGGAAGCTCGAGAAGCAAAACGAGACTTAAATGTTGAATTATTAGAAGGCGTTAAACAAATGCTTGCTAATAACGCAGCAAGAAAAACTGTGATCAATGAAACAGATGTTGCTTTAGCACGAAGAAAGTCTGAACTCACTCAAGATCAATTTGCTAAAATTTTAGGTATCTCTAAACGTACATTGGAATCTTGGGAGCAAGGTGTTAGAAGACCTTCAGGAGCAGCTCAATCACTGATTAAATTGTTTATTTTAGATCCTCAATTTGTTCGTGACCATCTCGCTTAAATGAAATAGCCCTCAACAACGAGGGTTATTATTTTGCCTTTCCTATAGCAACAGCAAATCTTAGATAGCATTTGAAATGCAACACCATGTTGTTGCCATAATACCTGACTCGGACTTTTAAAGCCGAGTCTTTTTCTTGGACGGTGATTCAAATCAGAACAGCGTTCTACTTCTGCAAGATTAGTCTTTATTCAGCCCAACAAACTTGGCACGTGCTTTATGCAGTTTTTTGTAGCTGTCGATTAAACGTAAATGACGATCTAAACCTTCAAGCTGCATATTGGTTTCGGTTAGACCATAGAAACGTACTGTGCCTTCAACAGAACCCATGACTGCATCCATACGTTCATTGCCAAACATACGGCGGAAATTGACAGCATAATCGGCAATATCCATTTCATCATCTAAAATAACTTCAAGCACGACATTCATACATTGATAGAACAAGCCACGTTCTACGGTATTGGTGTTGTATTGTAAGAATGCTTCGACTAAATCTTTAGCTTCTTCAAACTGTTCTAATGCCAAATAAATCAACAATTTTAATTCGAGGATGGTGAGCTGCCCCCAAACGGTATTGTCATCAAATTCAATGCCAATTAAGGTTTTGATTTCGGTATAGTCATCTAGCTCACATTCTTCCAAACGCTCAACTAAAGCTTCAAGTTGCTCATCATCCAAACGGTGCAGATTTAAAATGTCTTCACGGTACAGCAAAGCTTTATTGGTATTATCCCAAATCAGGTCTTCTACCAAATACACTTCTGAATAATCAGGGACTAAAATTCGGCAAGCAGTTGCACCTAAATGTTCATAAATCGCCATATAGGATTCTTTGCCCATTTCTTCTAAAATCGCAAATAAAGCCTCAGCTTCTTCGACATTGCTATATTGACCATTGTTGGTGAAATCCCACTCTACAAATTCATGGTCTGCTTGCGCGCTAAAGAAACGCCAAGACACTACACCACTAGAATCAATAAAGTGTTCAACATAGTTATTCGGCTCAGTTACCGCATTCGTGCTAAAGGTCGGCTGTGGTAAATCATTTAAACCTTCAAAACTACGCCCTTGCAATAGTTCAGTTAAGCTGCGCTCTAAAGCGACTTTAAAGTTTGGATGTGCACCAAACGAAGCAAAAACACCGCCTGTACGCGGGTTCATTAAGGTCACACACATGACAGGGAATTGACCGCCTAAAGACGCATCTTTCACCAATACTGGGAAACCTTGTTCTTCTAAAGCCTGAATACCTGCCACAATACTTGGATATTTTGCCAAAACTTCTTGCGGTACATCAGGCAGGCTCATTTCTTCCTGAATAATTTCACGCTTCACTGCACGTTCAAAAATTTCAGATAAACACTGCACTTGAGCTTCTGCAAGCGTGTTACCTGCACTCATCCCGTTACTTAAATATAAGTTTTCAATTAAATTTGATGGGAAATATACCGTTTCACCATCGGATTGACGCACAAATGGCAATGAACAAATACCACGTTCAGTATTGCCTGAGTTGGTGTCATATAAATGTGTGCCCAGCAACTCATCTTCAGGATCATAAATTTCTAGGCAATACTCATCTAAAATTTCTTTAGGCAATTCACCATTTGGGCCAGGTTTAAACCATTTTTCATTTGGATAATGCACAAACTCGGCATTGGCAATCTCTTCGCCCCAGAACTGATCGTTATAGAAGAAGTTACAGTTCAAACGCTCGATGAATTCACCCAAAGCAGATGCTAATGCACTTTCTTTAGTTGCGCCTTTACCATTGGTAAAACACATTGGCGATTGCGCATCACGAATATGTAATGACCAGACATTGGGTACGATATTACGCCATGAGGCAATCTCAATTTTCATGCCCAAACCTGCCAAAATACCTGACATATTGGCAATGGTTTCTTCAAGCGGTAAATCTTTACCTGCAATAAAGGTCGCTTGAGATGAAGTCAAGTTCGGCATCAGCAAAGCTTGTGCATCGGCATCAATGCTTTCGACTTGCTCAATCACAAACTCAGGGCCTGTTTGCACGACTTTCTTTACGGTACAACGGTCAATAGAACGTAAAATCCCCTGACGGTCTTTTTCAGAAATATCTGCAGGCAATTCCACCTGAATTTTAAAAATCTGCTTATAGCGGTTTTCAGGATCGACAATATTGTTTTGAGATAAGCGGATATTATCGGTTGGAATATCACGTGATTGGCAATAAACCTTCACGAAATACGCAGCACACAATGCAGATGACGCAAGGAAATAATCAAATGGGCCTGGCGCAGAACCATCGCCTTTATAACGGATGGGCTGATCGGCAATGACGGTAAAATCGTCAAATTTAGCTTCAAGACGCAAGTTGTCTAAATAATTGACTTTAATTTCCATGCAGGCACCTATTGTATGTGCCTACTCAGACACAAAATTATAAAATATTGATTTATAAGCCGAATCAAGAGGGAGAATAAGACTTAAAAATGAGGTTTGAAGTCATCGCAACGGTATAATAGCGACTCCAGAATATGCGACAACATTATAAAGTGATTTAGGTGAATTGATAATGCTATAAATACAGATTTACTGAATTTAAGCAAAGCTGCTAATTAATATATATAAACATAATATATTTAAATATATGTTATATTATCTTTAGGTTCTAATCTGCTTGATGGTGAAACAACATGAAATATACCGAACTCACTGCTGAAATTTCGTCTAATATCAAATCCATTAAAGAACAATCTCCCGATTTACTTAAAAGTTTTAATGCCCTGTCACAAGTTGCGATGAAAGATGGCGTAATTGATGCCAAAACCAAAGAATTTATTGCACTGGCAATTGGCGTAGCACAACGCTGTGATGGTTGTATCGGTTTTCACGTCAGAACTTTGGTCAAAATGGGTATGACTTTTGAAGAATTGAATGAAATTTTAGGTATTGCTGTTTATATGGGCGGTGGCCCATCACTCATGTATGCCGCAAACGCCGTGGCAGCATTTAAAGAGTTTTCTCCATCTACAGCCGAATAACAGCATCAAATTATTTACCGAGTCGAAACTATGTCAAATATCCATAATGAATGGGATGAACGCTATAGCCAACATGACCATATTTATGGTGAACAAGCCAATGCGTTCATTCAGGACATTACGCAAAAACTGCCTATTCACGGCAAAACTTTGGGCTTGGCCGAAGGTGAAGGTCGTAACTTGTTATATTTGGCAGCTGTGGCACAAGCCAATGAGCAAGCATTTGAAGCAGATTTGTGGGACTACTCGCAAGTTGCTTTAGATAAGGCCCAAGGCTATGCACAGCAACGTGGTTTAAGTTTAAATACACGAAAGCAAGATTTAAGTCAGGTGAATTGGCCAGCGAATCAATATGACAACGTGATTTGTGTATTTGGTCACTTTAACCCTGAAACACAGCAAAAAGTGTTAAATGGCGTGCGCGAAACTTTGGTCAACGGCGGTTTATTTGTTGGTGAGCTGTATTCTACTCGTCAGCTAGAATATAAAACGGGCGGCCCACGTGCAGTAGAAATGCTGTACGATCCTATCGAGTTTTTAAGCCATTTTAAACACGATCATCTGATTCATTTCTTTGTGGGCGATGTAGAACGCTCAGAAGGCAAACTGCATCAGGGCAAATCCCACGTCATTCAATTTGCGATTCGTATTCAGAAATAAAAGACTGAATCTTTTACATCAAAAAGCTTGCTCCAATGCAATTAGAGCAAGCTTTTTTGCGCTTTAGATTTGAATATTCAGTTAGATATTTGCTCGGAAATTTTTAAAATCACTCAAACACATCTTTCATAGATTTTGGCATTCCTTGTACCGACTGTAATTCGCCCTGTTTATTTTTCCAAAGCACAACAGGTGTAGCAAAGAACTCGTATTTATCCATCAGTGCCTGATTCTGTTCTAAGGTTTTTTCTACATGTACAGGCACATTTTTTTGTTCAATTAATTTCTTTTGACCGTATTGACGATGAAACTCATTAAAGGTCTGCTGTGGGTTTTTCGCCATTAATAAAGTCGCGGCCTGCCCTTTGCTTTCAGGTCGGATCACCGCCACAATAATATGTCTTAACTGAACTTTGCCAGATTCTACCCACGGACGTGCCTGCTTCCAAAAGGTATGGCAATACGGACAATTCGGGTCTGAAAACACGTAGACAATTTTTTCAGCACTGGTTTGCCCATCCTGAATCCAAGTAGCGTGTTCCAGACTTTGCCACACATCTTCAAGTACCGACTTTTTCACATAACGGTCTAAAGCATCGACGGTTAAATTATTGCCTTGTGCATCAAACAAAGTGCCTACAATATAGTATTTCTGATCATTGGAAATAAACACTGTCGCAGGACTTTGTTCAATATGCCCTGCCCAACCTGTCATTTGTGCAGGTGCTTGAATTTGTTGCACAAACTTAAAACCTTCTTTTTCATTGTGCTGTTTGAGGTTGTCCTGTGCTTGCAGCATACTCACACTACTGGCAAGACTCATACCTATCGCCAGTTTCAGCATGTTATTTTTGATGTTTGATGTCATATTGATTGTCCTTAATTTTGGCTTCACGGCGGGTTTTCTTTCAAATCGTTAAGAGCGCGTTTATGGATTCGCTTGTATTTTTTTCAGATAATGCTGCAGCATCGGCTTGGTCAATTCACCCATGTGATGATCGACCAATTCTCCTTGTGCATTAAAAAACAAAGTACTTGGCAAACCGAACATATTGAAGTGTTGTCCTAAACGAGCTGCAGGGTCTAATAACACGTGTTCAAACTGAAATCGATGTTTCTGTAAATAGGCTTGAATCTCTGCTGCAAATTCGCCTTGATTGGCAAATACAAAATTGACCTCAGGGAAATCTTGCTGTGCTTGTTGCATAACAGGCATTTCACGATGACAAACTGGACACCAAGTCGCCCAGAGATTAATCACCGTGGGCTGCCCTGAAAATTGAGCTAAATCTTGAGGTTGTTGCGCTAGGTTGTGCAATACTAGATTGGGATAGGCATGCTGCGTCTGCAAAGGTTGGATAAGACTCCAACCTACAATTTGTACTGTAATAAAGAGCGCAACTGCCCATGCCAGAACAACACGTTGAATAGCGCGATTTTTCCAGACAAACCACGCCACACCTGCCATAACTGCGGCAATCAGATGAAAGCCTTTGTCCTGAATTTTTAAAATATCAATCGGGTTGGCAAAGTACAGCTCATAATGCTGCAACACAAAAACTGCCCGCCCAACTAAAGCACCAATCCACAGCGCATTCCATAATGCATCCTGATAACCTGTCCAAGTCTGTGCATTCCATGTATAACGACGCTGAAAAAATTTACCCATTGCAAAGACGACAATCAGTCCTAGCAATAAAAACACCAATGGCCATGGAATCATCAACATGCCTAACTGCAAGACTGCGGATTGAATCATGGCGCAGCCTCTTGCAGTTGATGAATATTTTGAATCAATTGCGCTGCGTTATAAGCACCTGTTAGACGCAATTCACGTTGTTCCCGTTGTGGATCTGCCAAAAATAACAACGTTGGCGGCCCTAAAATCTGCCATTTTTTCAATAAGGCATCTTGTGAAGGATGCTGTTCGGTTAAGTCGAGTTTAATCCGCACCACATGCTTTAAAGCATCTTGCACATCGGTACGAGGAATCACATCACGCTCAATCGGCTGACACGCCACACACCAATCGGCATAGACATCAATCACAATCTTTTGATGAGCATGTGCGGCCAAAGCTGCATTCAACTCTTGTTCTGTGCGTACTTTGATCCATGGCTGTAATTGGTCTGCTTGTACCTGCGCATTGACACTGGCAATACTCTGATTGACATGCCAAATTCCACTACTGGCGATTACTGCCGCCAAAGCCAATAACGAAAAACGCTGTGGACGATGTAACACGTGGCGCAAAATTGCAATTAAATATGCAGCGAAGGCAAATAACACCACAGCAAAAGCAACATAGTACCAAGTCACAGAAAATAGCGGACGAGCAAAATACAAAGCCATTGCCAACATGATAAAACCAAAGCTAAATTTTAGCCGTTCCATCCACAAACCTGGCTTTGGCAAATATTTCGCGCCAAACACGCTGGCAATAAGTAAAGGAATTCCCATACCTAAACCGAGCAGGAACAAATATAAACCACCCAATCCTGCTTGATCCAAATGTGAGACGTACAGCAATGCTCCCGCTAAAGGCGCACTCATACATGGCCCGACAATCAGTGCAGAAATCACCCCCATAACGCCCGCACCCAATAAAGTACCGCCTTTTTGATATTGCTGAATACGATCTAAACGCTGTAACACTGCTTGTGGTAATGACAACTGATACAGTCCAAACAGGTTTAAAGCAAAGAGCACAAACAACATAGCAAAAACTGCAATCACTACGGGATTTTGGAACCAACGCTGTACGCTATAACCAATGTGTGACGCAACAACGCCCATCAAGCCATAGACTAGCGCCATACTGACGATAAAGGTGATCGCAATTGCTGCCGCTTTATAGCCTGTATTGCGCTGCACCAAAATGCCAGAAAGAATTGGAATCAGCGGCAATGAACACGGTAAAAAAGCCAGTAATACCCCAAAACCTAAAAAGATAAACGCATTCAGTAACAACCCTTGCCCAGACAATAAATTCAGGAAAAATTGATCATTGTTCCATTGCTGATTCAGACTCGTACTACTGGCTGTTTCCGTATTGCTTGAATTGGCTGATGCAGCGAATGTATTGTCTGTCAACGCCGTATCTGTATTTTCAATCTCTAAGGAATTTGCTAAATCAACGTTTTCTACTGGTTCAGGGGTAAGTTTAGGATCAGCTTGTGTTACAGCAACCGCATTTTCAGCAAGCTGTGCTTTGTTTTCTAGCGTTTTCTGTTCAAGTTTGAGTTCTTTTGTCGTTACAGTATTTGCAGTTGTCGTAACTTGTTTTTGTGTACTAGAACCATTGGCTTGATGCTTATCTGCATCATTTAAGTTAGTGTTTAAAGCAGCCTGATTATTCTGATTGAGTTGCTGAAGTAAATTACCTTTGCCCGCACTTAAATTATGCTGTGGCAATAAACCATCGGCATCGGTTTGAATCGTTTTACGCTGTACGGGATAACACAAACCATCTTCAGCGCAGCCTTGCCAAGTAATTTGATATTGCTGATTAGGCTTCACCTGAATCTGTGTTGTCACTTGCCCATAATGCACACGTGTCAGCCCGAAAGTCGGATCATCTTTTTCCTGCCCTGCAGGCAATTTAAAAGCAAGCGGCTTTTGAGCCTGACTGACTTTGAATTGATCGTGATATAAATAGTAATGCGGTGCGACATCCCATTTCAGTTCAACCGTTTGTTCAGACAATGACGTCGCCTGAAACTTAAAAGCTTGATCGGACGCTAAAAATTCATTGGCAGCATTGACCCACACCGCACACAGACTCAACACAAAATAAGCAATGACGCGAATAAAAATCATGTATTTATACTAAAAATTAAAAAACTGACTGTATTATCGGTAAGTGTAGATTAAGAGAACATTAATAAAGATTTTTCTTTGTAAACTTGAGCATTGTAGGTGCCTAATCTAAATTTGTGGCGTGATCGAGATGTGTCATATATTGGGCTGACTGTGGTATAGGAGCAAATATGTTCGTCGTTTTGGTGGAAGATGATCCTTATATTGCCCAAAGTATTGTGGCAGCACTCGAATTTTTAAGTATTTCAGTCGAACACGTGAATAACGCGCGCGATGCCGATTACTTCATACGTCATAGTGCGGTAGATCTGTGCCTGCTCGATTTAGGTCTGCCTGACCAAGATGGTTTACAGTTACTCGAAAACTGGCGTAAAGATGCCATTCATATTCCAGTATTGGTATTAACCGCGCGGAATCATACTCAAGACTGCGTACAGGCGCTCAACTTAGGAGCAGATGACTACCTAACTAAACCTTTTGAATTAAATGAACTGATTGCCCGTGTATATGCATTAAGCCGCCGTCATCGTGGTTATTCATCGAACCAACTGCAAAGTGGTCAGTTACACATGAACCTCGATACACAAGAAGTCAGTTGGCATTCACAAAACATTCAGCTTTCACGCCGTGAATATAGCCTATTGGAAACCTTTTTACGGCATCCGAACCAAATCTTAAAAAATGAAGAACTGATAGATAAAGTGTATGGCTTTCAAGACAGTATCGAAAGCAATGCCTTAAATGTGCATATCTACCATTTACGGCATAAAATCCACCCCGATTTTATTCAAACGGTGCGTGGTGTCGGCTACATCTTTAAACCTGAGCTGCTGACATGAAAAACTACAGTCTGAAATGGCGTTTGGTATCGACCATCAGCTGTGCATTTATTTTGCTGTGGGTGATTGTCTTTGCATGGCTCTACCATGACTTGGAACAACGCTTACAAAATACGCTGGATGAACGACTTTCTACCTCAGCCCGTATGGTCGCCCGCCTGATTCAGCAACTGCCCCTAGAACAACTCACAGAAAGTTTGCATGCCGAATCAGAAAATGCCTTGCTACATAGTTTAATTGCTTGTGAAGTCTCTATTTTCCGTGCCGATGTTTCATTACCACAGCATGTGATTGCACGCACTCAAGGCGCACCGAAAAATTTAAAAAACCAACAAGTCGGTTTCAGCACATGGACAGAAAATGGACTGCAATGGCGTAGTTATGTACTGCGTGAAGGTGAAGTTCAGGTGGTGGTGGCTGAAAAAATTCAGTTACGGCAAAACCTACTTAAACAAATTTTACAGTCGGTACTGATTCCTTTACTGCTTACTTTGATTATTTGTATTTTGCTAATTTTGTGGATTATCCGTCTGGAGTTTTTACCGCTCGATCACATCACCCGCCACTTAATTCAGAAAAAACAATCTTTAGATGAAGCTTCTCGTTATTTAATTGAACTGAGATCACAAAAAATTCCTAAAGAAATTCAGCCTTTTGTCGATAACTTATTGATGCTGATTGAACGCCTACATAAAAGTCTGGAACACGAAAAAAACTTTAGTGCATTTGCTGCGCATGAACTGCGCACGCCGTTAACGGCTATTAAAACGCATGTGCAACTGAGCCAATTGATGTTGAATCAAACCGCATCTGCCCAAGATACAGCCAAAGTCATCGACAATTTAAAACACGCAGAACGCAGCATCCAACGTTATCAACAACTTTTGGAACAACTGTTATTGCTCAGTCAAACTGAAGCAGGTATTCAAGCGGCACATAGCCATGCAGATATGCGTAGCGTATTAGAAACAGTCTTGTCGGAACTGACTGTGGAATATCCCAATTTATCAGCGAAATTACAGATTGATTGGGCGAGTTTGGTAGCACAACACATTAATATTCCAGCGCCTGCGTTGCACATGGTACTGAAAAACTTGATTCAAAATGCTTATTTGCATGCAGAGGATGCGCCAAACATTCAAATTTATATGCAAGACCTGCAATTGATCATTGCAGACCAAGGCAAAAGCCTGAATGAAGATGATTTTACCATTCTGACTCAGCGTTTTTGGCGTAAATCTGCGCATAAACAAGGCTATGGCTTAGGTCTAACTCTAGTCAAAGTATTATTAGAGCAATATGGCTACCTACTTCAATTTCAGGCTAACCAACCGCAAGGTTTAAAAGTGATTGTCAGTTTTGATGCAGCACCTTCTGCAACAGAGAAACAACAGACGGATTAAGCTTTTCTGAGCTTTAACAGCAAATAAAGCAAGATTCAGAACAAGATCACTTAACTTTTGCCAATACCGAACATATTGCTCTACTTTACGATAACGCCATTTTTAAGGTGATTTTTGAAATAAAAGGTCAATGCGTTCTAAAATTTTATCTATGATGTAGATGCTGCGGGCTATTGAGTAGAAGAAAATTGGCTAGAAAAAAATTGCTGAAACTTTCATCACCGTTTTTTTGTTCGATACCACGTCATATTTTTAAATGAGGTAGATATCCGTGCAGATCGTGCATGTGCTTGGTCTTGTGATCAATCTACAACTTAATTAAAGTGTACATAAAACCAACAGCACCCCACTCAAAATATAATACGCAGCGTAGGAGCATCTATTCCAGACTAAAATATAGATAAATATATCAATCAAAGCATTCCATTTAAGCTCATGTTTTATTTAAATAAAGTTGAATTTTTAAAATATCTTATTATCGAAATGATCTTTCTATCGAATCCATAACCACTTGAACGATGATCACAAAACGTATTAGATGATCCACTGCAGTTTGTGTGGTCATCTACTTTGAATGAACTGAAAAAATGGAATCGCCATTTTTTATAAACAGCAACGAAATATCATGCTATAAAGAAATGCGATATTGATGTTGGTTGTTTTCTGGCTTTGACATTCCGAATCAAACCAGTTCAAGTCACTCGCTTGATCAGTCGTTACAGAAAACAAATGAATAGATTTGGTCAGTTGTTTTAGAATATAAAAATCAGCAAAAAAAACTAAAAATGTAATTTTTTAACATTGCGAATTCCCTGCAAAGTTTTCATTATAGAGCCTCATTTTGGCACACGCTTTCTACGTCAAATTAAACAAATTACAAAAAAAATGTGGAATTTTATGCCATAATTAGCAAACTTTGCAGACATCTTGCAAAGTATTATTGCAATTATTTATTGGAGCAAGCGGAATGAGTTCGACCATTTTGGTTATTCATGGACCGAATCTAAATTTGCTAGGAAAGCGTGAACCCGAAGTTTATGGTTACCTCACTCTTGAGGATATAAATCAACAGCTCATTTCACAAGCGCAAAAAGCATCAATTTCTATAGATACTTTCCAAAGTAATTGGGAAGGCGCAATTGTAGACCGAATTCATCAAGCCGCGTTAGATGGCACACAATATATCATTATTAACCCTGCTGCATTAACGCATACCTCTGTTGCGGTACGTGATGCCTTGTTAGGGGTCGCTATTCCATTTCTTGAAGTCCATTTGTCGAATGTGCATGCACGTGAGGCGTTTAGACATCATTCATATTTATCAGACAAAGCCATTGGTGTGATTTGCGGTTTAGGCGCAAAAGGCTATGCCGCAGCACTCGACTTTGTTCTTGAAAAAATTCAACCTACTACACAATCTTAAACTAGGAATACTGTCCATGGATATTCGTAAAATCAAGAAACTCATCGACTTGATGATTGAATCTGACTTACAAGCGATTGAAGTTAAAGAAGGCGATCAGTCGATTGCATTAACTCGTCGCAGTCCAGTAGTAGCGGCAGCAGTTCCTGCAATGCCTGCACCTTCTGCAGAAGTACCATCTGCACCTAAATCTTCACCACGTGGTGCTGTTGAAACTTCTCCAATGGTTGGCGTGTTCTATGCAGCACCAAGCCCAGGTGAAGCACCATTTATTAAAGTGGGTCAAACTGTTTCTGCTGGTGAAACGCTTGGCATTATCGAAGCAATGAAAATCATGAACCCAATTGAAGCAACTCAAAGTGGCGTGATTGAAGAAATTCTAGTTAAAAATGGCGAAGTGATTCAATTTGGTCAACCACTCTTCCGCTACCGCGCTTAAGACCTCGGGGATTCACAATGTTGCAAAAAGTTTTAATTGCAAACCGTGGTGAGATTGCCCTGCGCATCACCCGAGCTTGCAAAACTTTAGGGATCAAAACCGTGGGTATCTATTCAGATGCCGATAAAGACCTGATGCACTTACGCTTTTGTGATGAAGCCGTGTGTATTGGTCCGGGTGCGAGCAGTGAAAGTTACCTGAATATTCCTGCAATTATTACTGCAGCAGAAATTACAGGTGCAGATGCCATTCACCCTGGTTATGGTTTCCTTGCTGAAAATGCCGAATTTGCTGAAATTGTAGAAAGTTCAGGTTTCATTTTCATTGGTCCACGCCCTGAGCATATTCGCTTAATGGGTAACAAAGTTTCTGCAATTACTGCAATGCGTAAAGCTGGCGTACCAACTGTACCGGGTTCAGCACACGCCGTTACACCACACAATGCTTTAGCTGAAGCCAAAGAAATTGGTTTCCCGCTCATTGTAAAAGCGGCTGCTGGTGGTGGTGGTCGTGGTATGCGTATTGTAGAGCGCGTAGACACCCTGCTTGAATCAGTTCAAGCGGCTCAACGTGATGCAGAAATGTGGTTTGGTGATGATACGGTCTATATGGAACGTTTCTTACAAAAACCACGCCACGTAGAAGTACAAGTATTGGCTGATGGTAATGGTCACGCAATTCACCTTTATGACCGCGACTGTTCTTTACAACGCCGTCACCAAAAAGTACTTGAAGAAGCGCCAGCACCTAACTTACCAGAACAAGCACGTGCCGATATTTTAGAAGCGTGTGTTAATGCATGTAAATTAATGCAATACCGTGGTGCAGGTACTTTCGAATTCTTATTTGAAGATGACGAATACTTCTTCATTGAAATGAATACCCGTGTTCAAGTTGAGCACCCTGTAACTGAAATGGTGACAGGCATTGACATCATTGAACAACAATTGCGTATTGCTGCAGGTCTAGGTTTAGACATTGAGCAAGATCAGGTTGAAATTCGTGGTCACGCAATCGAATGTCGTATTAACGCTGAAGACCCAACTACCTTCTTACCTTCACCGGGTAAAATTGAACACTTCTATGCTCCAGGTGGCGCAGGTGTTCGTGTAGATTCACACATCTACGAAGGTTATAGCATTCCGCCGTATTACGACTCAATGATTGCTAAACTGATTGTGCATGGTAAAGATCGTGAAACCAGTATTGCGCGTATGCGTCAAGCTTTGGATGAAACTATCTTAACAGGAATTAAAACCAACATTCCTTTGCACAAAGACTTGATTCTGCAAGATAAAAACTTCTGCAAACAAGCAATGGATATTCACTATCTTGAAAAGCATTTGCTAAAGCAACTTGCTGGCAATGAAGAAGAAAAAGCATAAGTAATTAAGGTTGCTTAAGTTTAAAATAAAGAGCTGATGATTCAACGTCAGCTCTTTTTTATTGTTGAGAATAAAAGCTAAACCGTTAATCTATGCAGATCAGTATGAATAAAAAACCAATACTCCAAATGGAGTATTGGTTTAAAAATTGATTTAAAAACTGAGATCATTTTAGATCATCGAATGATGCGAGGGCGTTCAAAATTCTGTGTCAGTAAATTTGACTAGATTTTAATTATATCATCTAATCGACCTTCAAAGTAAATGGATAATTGAGTAATCGTTTGTCCCCATTCCTGAATAGGCATTGTCCATTTTTCTGATGCCTGTTGAATACCAATATACAGTAATTTCATCAGACTATCCTCATTGGGGAAAGCTCCTTTGGTTTTGGTTAGTTTGCGGAATTGACGATGTACGGCTTCAACGGCATTGGTGGTGTAAATCGGCTTCCTAATTGCTTTAGGGTATTTGAAATAGGCGGATAGTAGATGCCATTTGGTACGCCATGACTGAATGACCACACCATATTTTTCGCCCCATTTTTCTTCTAGCTCATCCAGTGCTACTTCTGCCGCCCCTTTGGTATCAGCACGGTAAATTGGCTTTAAATCAGCCATAAATGCCTTCTGATCTTTACTGGCAACATAGCGTAAAGAATTACGAATTTGATGAACGATACACAGTTGTATTTCTGTTTGAGGGTAAATCGCTGCTATGGCTTCGGGGAAACCTTTTAGTCCTGAGAAGCGCTGCTTCGCAAGGCAGGCAATCAGAATATCCTGAACACCACGATTTTGTAGGTCTGTCAGTACACTAAGCCAATGGTTCGCCCCTTCGCTTTCCGATAAATGCAAGCCGAGTAGTTCCTTCTTACCTTCAACATTTAAAGCTAAAATGGTATAGATCGCTTTGCTCACATAAACACCTTTATCCTTCACTTTGTAATGTATGGCATCTAACCAAACAAAGGGAT
>NZ_JAYFSK010000047.1:0-18511 GCF_041464035.1 Acinetobacter sp. AL9
TACACCGTGACAGCCTATGGAATTGAGGTAATCCCTAAAGCAAATGCTTTAGGTTCTTGATGGTGAAGTAGGAATTAAACATCAAACCCACATTGAGTAGGTTTGAGTAGGTTTTAAATAACGGTTACTTAGAGTTGCTTGGCTGTTTCAACTTTTCTTTAAAGCGGTGTTTACATTTGAGGCATTGAAAATCTAGAAAAATATTCTGATCAACAATTACACCTGCTTTTTTACCAAAGCGATGCCCAAGAAAACCACCTGTGATTCCCACGCTAATTGCCCCGACAAATGTTCCAATGGTGCCGCCCATAATCACGCCCAATGGCCCTGCGGCTGTACCAATTGCCGCACCAATAGAAGCTCCCGAAGCTGCGCCGCCCACAGTACCTGCTGCTGTACCTGCAGAGCCTAATAACACGCCACCAATTTTTTGTAAGTTTTGTTCATGGTTGCGTTTTTCAACTTGAGTTGAACCACATTTTGGACAGACGATACTGTGTTCCATCAACGGATTGTCTTGTGTCATGACTTTAAAATGCCTTGTACTCATGTCGCATGCATCAATGCACGTAGACGACCTAAAGAGTGCTGTGTAGAGCTGCAATCTGAAAAGAGCAGACTGCTTAAACACTGTTATTTCAAGTGCAGCATGGCGTAGCACCACAGTTTTGTAAATAAAATATATGTAAACGAGTTGTTTAAGTTTGAAAAAAAGCATAAAAAAGAGCGCCTAAGCACTCTTTGATCATAAGGTCTAAATGATGAAACAACATCAGTTTTAATCGACCTTAATCGCGTACAAATTCAACAGTACCGTTTGCCAAAGACTTTACCCGTGCCAATGATTCAACACGATAGCCTTTTTCAAGCAATAATTCACGACCCGGTTGGAATGATTTTTCAATCACAATCCCAATACCCACGACTTCTGCATTCGCTTGATGGATTAAATCTGCCAAACCAAGTGCAGCTTGACCATTTGCCAAAAAGTCATCAATCACCAAGACTTTGTCGCTCGCGCTGATATGTTTGTTTGAAATGGCAATCGTGCTTTCAGTTTGCTTGGTAAATGAAAATACTTTAGAGCGGTATAAATCATCTTTTAAGGTTAAAGATTGATATTTACGTGCAAAAATTACAGGTACGCCAAGCTCTAAACCTGCCATCACAGCTGGTGCAATGCCAGAAGCTTCGATGGTAATAATTTTGGTGATGCCTGCATCTTTAAACAAACGCGCAAATTCTTGACCAATTTGCTGCATCATCACAGGGTCAATTTGATGGTTTAAGAAAGAGTCGACTTTTAGAACCGCTTCAGATAGAACGATACCTTCGGCTAAAATTTTCTGTTCTAGTGCATGCACGGGAGAATCCTCAAGAGCAGGTGCTTTTCAAAGCAAAAGCGTATTTTAAAAAGCACCTGAAAAAATGCAAGAACAATTTACCAAATGGTGAATAACTGCCAAGCTTTGCTCAGTAGTTATATTCTAAATTAGTTGGTCGGGCCTTTATAGCCTGTGAGTAATAATCCATAAGACTTGTCTTTGTCTTGGTGGGTAACTTTGACAGGCAAGTAGTCAAGTTTTGGTGCCAACCAGAAAATCGTATCACGGTTTGGTTTGTTGTGTTTCAGCACCACTTTAATGGTATCAAAAGTACCATAACTGGTTTTGATTTTTTCTGAACCTTGCTTAATAAAGCGACGTGATTCCACCTCTTTATTATCGGCAATATAGTAGCTCGATTTTAAACCGCCACTTTTTAAGTCTTCACGGATTTGCAGTTCCGCATTCAACTCATCCAACACGCCCGCTTTCCACGCAAAAGAACGGGTGTCGCTGTCCTTTTTGGTGTTAATGGTTTTCGCCGAAGGATTGAAGTTAATACTCATGGTGTTGTTATGCACCAAAATCTTACTGCTGCGGCTAAAGCTAGATGAGCCAATTTTGCCATTATTAAAACTAAAACGGCTAGTTTCTGTAGCAGAGGCAATCACGCCTGCTTTGGCAGCAAACACATAACTCCATTGGTTACCTGTTTGGCTTAAAGTACGTGTTGCAGAACCTAAGTTTTTACCATTGTAGTTAAATTGATAACTGGCTTGGAAAGGACTCATGGCAAATGTTTGGCTAGAGAAACCAGCCAAAAACAGTGCTGTAGACACACCGGCTGCCATACCCATTTTTTTCAATACATGATTTGCCATTGCTGAGATATTTCCTCTGTATGTAGGGAGATGCAATTTGCTTGCTTGTTGCCATTATACGCGTTGAATATGAAGAGAAAATTAGGAATTATGCGGCTTGTGTAGTTTTCCTGTATGTATTCTCTTCTAAAGTTTCAGCTTAGCTTTATTTTTGTTTCAGCGGTGTGACTTGCGTATCTGCAAGAGATTCTTCCACATCTTCTAGTCTTTCTTCAGACATTTTGCGGAACAACGCCGTTAAATTGACGTTGCCAGTGAGCACCAATTCCGCTTCACGTAATACCGCATGATTCACATGAACTTTGCTGAGTGTGTCAATGATAGAGCGGCTTTTGCCCAACCAGCGATTTAAATCTAAATGCAGCAAATCATCTTTGACTTTAATGACTTTGAGTTTTTCTAAAATCATGCCTAAAGGGTCATCATTGCGTATTTTTTGATAGTAAAATAAAGCGCACTTCACAGCGATTTTATGCAAAAAACTTGGATAACTTGCTTCAATCACCTGCGTGTCACTAATTTGTTCAAACACAATCAGCTGAGTATCTTTATTCAATTCCATCTGTACTAATTTTAAATCGACAGACAGAGTGATGTTCAAGCCGTTGTAATCTAGGGTTGCATAAAGACGTAACCAGTCGTCGTGTAAGTCTGCGTGCAGATCTTGCAACATTTTCACATTATCGGTCACAAAGCGCTGAAAAGTCGCATTTAAGAAGACCTGAGATAATGGAAATTCACGTTCATCCTCAATAAATCCTTCCGCTTTTTGGTACACTTGACGGATACGTTGAGAGATATTGGTGATCAGGGTTTGCATACGGCCGTCCAAGTCGTTCATTCATTCTTTACAGATACAAATATTTTGTCGAATTGTATTAAAAATACAGGCATAGAAGCTTGCAGTTTAGCAAAATAAGTTGCACCATTTTTAAGATTTTAAGGCTCAGTAGTCAGCTTTTTGATGAACTTCGCAGTTTTGCAGAAAAGCAAAAACTGAGCAAAGTAATATGCTCTTTAGTTTATACCGCATTTGGCGGCTTGGGGAATCAGACGTTTTGTCGGATTAATGTGATGCTAAAAAAAATTCAATTGATGCCTTCTACGCAAGATTGGTGGAAAGATCCTATTTTTGCTGCAGCGTTGCTGGTGGCTGCTGTATTGCACGCATTAATTTTGGCCGTGCAGTTTGCTGCACCGCAACAAAGCGATGCTGCGGTCAAAGAGATTGCGGTATCGGTACGCATGAGCGATGCAAAAGTTGAAGATGCAGATTTCTTAGCCCAAGCCGATCAGCAAGGTTCAGGTACGTTCCGTGAAGAACATCGCATGTCGAGTGATATGCCTGCACCCATGACTGAACAAAGTGCAGGGGAGCAGCAATTGGAAAGTTTAGAGCGTATGCAGCAACAGCGTGAATTAAACTTTGAAGAAAAAGTATTGATGAGCACGCTCAGTTGGCAAAAACAGGCTGCAGAAAATCAGCGCAAAAAAGCCATGCAGGAGTTGAATAGCCAATTCCAAGCTAAGGCTGCCATGGTCGCCAGTATTGAAGCGCAATATTTACAACGCCAACAAAATTTTAGCCGTCAGCAAAAAATTAAAACCATCGATGGGATTCAGGCCAAGAAAGACAACACCGCTGGTTATATGGAAAAATTCCGTCAAAAAGTCGAATTTTATGGTAACCGTTATTATCCAGAACAAGCCAAAGCACAGAATTTGGCAGGCGAAGTACGTTTAATGGTGATTTTGAACAACAATGGTGGGATTCGTGCCATTCGTTTAATTGAAAGTTCAGGACATGCCATGCTAGATGAAGCAGCCAAAACTTCGGTGCGTAAAGCCGCACCTTTTGGTGCATTTGATGCTAAAATGAAAGATATTTCTGAATTGCGGATTGTACGGACGTGGCGTTTTGACCCTGCTGAAGCTGAGTTTGAGGTGCGCTAGTTTTTCCCTCTCTCTGGCTCTCTCTCAAAGGGAGAGAGGACTTTGTGGACAAGTAACAAGAATCTACTCTCTGCTTTACGCAGCAATGTTCTTCTGGTATTTAGCAATCATGGGACTCTAATGAATGTTCTCCCTCCCATTGGGAGGGAGTAGTTTTAAACAAAAAAGCGAGCCTTAGCCCGCTATTTTTATGATTTTCTAAAACTTAAAATTCAATCTCTTTCCATGTATGGATTATCCAAACCCAACTTGGCAAGAATCTCAACTTCTAAAGCTTCCATTTCTTCGGCATCCTCATCTGAGGTTTCATGATCATAGCCCATAAGGTGCAGCGTGCCATGTACTAGCATGTGAGTGAAATGCGCTAATGGTGTTTTGGCTTGTTCTGCAGCTTCCTGTAAAACCACAGGAATACAAATTACCAAATCCCCAATAGGGAAGCTCGGCAAAACTTGTGCCATTTCATCGGGTAAATCGCTTGGGAAAGACAAGACGTTGGTAGATTTGTCTTTTTTGCGATATTCCAGATTGAGCTTGTGACTTTCGGCATGATCGACACAGGCAATTCCAATTTCACAATCACTTTGGGTGTCTATATGTCTTAAAGTGGTTTCGACTACTTTTTTCAGATAGGCACGTTTTAACACCAGCTCAGGCGCTTGAATGTCCTGTTGCAGGCTGAGACTTAATTTCAAAATGAATCCTTAATACTTCAGTAGGTTGCAGAGCGCACAGCGATTAGTGCTGTGCATCTGCTGCGGCATCATTTTCCGCAATTAATGCTTCCTGGCGCGCTTTACGTTCTGCACGCGCTTCGGCACTTAAACGCTGTTGCTCACTGTCCCAGCCTTCATAGGCTTCAACAATTTTCTGAACCAGCTGGTGACGCACGACATCACGAGAATGGAAACGAGTAATATGAATTTCAGGGATTTTATCAATCACACGTAAGGCATGTGCCAGACCAGACTGCTGACCACGTGGTAAATCCACCTGAGTCACATCACCGGTAATCACTGCACGTGAACCAAACCCTAAACGGGTCAGGAACATCTTCATCTGTTCAGGCGTGGTGTTCTGGGCTTCATCCAAAATCACAAAAGAGTGGTTGAGGGTACGACCACGCATATACGCCAGTGGTGCAACTTCAATCACTTGACGTTCAATCAGCTTAGCAACTTTTTCAAAGCCGAGCATTTCATACAGGGCATCATAAAGGGGACGCAAATACGGGTCAATTTTCTGGGTTAAATCACCCGGTAAGAAGCCCAGTTTTTCACCCGCTTCAACCGCAGGGCGCACCAATAGAATCCGCTGGATTTCATTGCGTTCCAACATATCTACGGCAGCGGCAACAGCCAAATAGGTTTTACCCGTACCTGCAGGGCCAATACCAAATGAAATATCACTTTGCAAAATACGTTGCACATAACGCTTTTGGTTGGCACCGCGTGGATTAATGCGCCCTTTGCGGGTTTGCAACCAAACAGCATCCAATCCAGTATGCTCTTGCCCATCATCCGATTGTAATTCACGGTCAGTCTGACTGCCCTGAATCATCATGTGGAGCGTGTCTGCACTAATTTGTGCAGAGCTTTCCGCTTCTTCATGCAGGCGTTGCAAGAGTGTTTCGGCTCGTTCAACTGCATCAATTTCCCCATCTATAAAAAAGGCGTCACCACGATGAGAAATTTGGACGTCTAGACGTTGTTCGATTTGTTTCAAATGTCCGTTATAAGCACCGAGCATGCTTTTTAGACGTTCCATTGAAATGCCAGGAAAAGTTACTGTACGTCGAATCGCTGCAGTCAAGAGAATTCCTTAATCTGTTATTGGACTTTAGCTCCTACATTACGCCACGTCAGGCTCAAGATTCAAGAGTTCACCGTAAACTAAATTCAAAGTTTTAATCTCGGTAATCTCAATCTCCGCAAAGCGTCCGACCCAAGCAGGGTCACCAATAAATGTTACTAAACGTGTATTGTCGGCCGTACCCACTAAAATGTTCGGGTCTTTGTCGGAAACATTTTCAATTAGGACACGTTGTACCGTCCCAAGCATGGCATCGGTCTTATCAATACTAGATTGTTTGATCCATTGCTGAACTTTGGACAAACGCTCTTTTTTAACATCTTCAGGGGTGGTGTCTTCGAGTTCCGATGCAGGTGTTCCCGGACGTTTTGAGTAGATAAAACTATAAGAATGGTCAAAATCCATATCTTGAATAAACTGATAAGTTTCTTCAAAGTTTTGATCTGTTTCACCCGGGAAGCCAATAATAAAGTCGCTAGATAAGTGCATGTCTGGGCGTACTTTACGTAACTTGGCAATCTTGTCGATATACACATCAATGGTGTGGTTACGTTTCATGGCTTGTAACACATCATTCGAACCACTTTGCACAGGCAAGTGTAAATGCGACACCATTTGCGGTAAATCACGGTAGCATTGAATCAAATCATCATTAAATTCAAGCGGGTGTGATGTGGTGTAGCGAATTCGTCCAATGCCAGGTACTTCGGCAACCAAACGCAGTAAATCGGCAAAAGTACAAATTTTACCGTCAAAAGTTTCACCGCGATAGCCATTTACGTTTTGACCGAGCAAGCTAATTTCACGCACGCCTTTTTCGGCCAAAGTCGCAATTTCAGCTAAGACATCATCTAAAGGACGTGAAACTTCTTCACCGCGCGTGTAAGGCACTACGCAGAAAGAACAGTATTTTGAACAGCCTTCCATAATCGACACAAAAGCTTTAAACCCTTCAACACGCGGTTCAGGTAAAAAGTCGAATTTTTCGATGTCTGGGAAAGAAATATCCACCAGTTTGATTTTTTCTTTCTTTGGTTTTTCAACTTGATCGTGGTGCTGATCAAGCATTTGTGGCAAACGGTGCAAGGTTTGTGGGCCAAAAATCATATCCACATACGGTGCGCGTTTTTGAATGTTGTCGCCTTCTTGAGAAGCCACGCAACCGCCTACACCAATGACCAAATCAGGATTTTTTTCTTTAAGCTTGCGCCAACGTCCTAATTCAGAAAATACTTTTTCTTGGGCTTTTTCACGAATTGAACAGGTGTTCATGAGCAAAATATCGGCATCGGCAGGGTTGCTGGTCAGCACATAGCCGTGCGAGTCGCCCAAAAGGTCTGCCATACGGTGACTGTCATACTCATTCATCTGACACCCTTGCGTTTCGATATACAGTTTTTTAACTGAACCGTCGGCTGGGGTGTGCTGTGGCTGGGTAACAGTGTTTTCTGAGGCAGCTTGGGCACCATTCGGGATGAAGGTTTGAACCGTCATGTAGGCTCCTAAGAGATAATTCACGAGTTCGTTTATAAAAATAAACGGAATAGATAAAACAGAGGGGCGTATTTTAGCAGGAATTCAAGATAAACTGACAGCCTTTAATCCGTGCATCACATACTTGAAATGTGAAGCAAAATTGTTGGAAGATTGATTTCAAGATTAATAGTGTCTAATCATAAGGTTACATAACAGAACACAACTTGGGTTCTAGACTAATTAAACTAAGCTGAATGATTGGATGCGGATCTCGAGGCAGAAGTAAATGACTGAAGGCAAGCGAATGCTGCAAATGATGAAACAAAATAATAAATTAACGAAAAAGCTTGTGCTAAGTCTGGTTTCGCTTGCCGTGATGACGGGTACGCATGCCGCAAATGAACAGTTTAATGATGCACTGCGTGCAGCCAATTCAGGTGATGTCGATTTATTGCAGCAGTATCAATATGCCATGCAAAATGATGTTTTGGGCTACTATCCTGAATACTGGGCATTGAACACCAATTTGGGCATGCAACCTGCCAGTGCAATTGTTCAGTTTGCACAGCGCCATCCACAATCAGCGATGGCAGAAAAACTCGCAGCCGATTACATCGAAGAAAAAGTGAAACAGGCCGATTTTAGCAGTGCACAACCTGTGCTTGCCTATGTGAGTAATGCTGATCAGGCCGAAAGCTGTGCCATGGCACAAGTTCGTACCCGTTCGGGTGATCCTTTGGTGGTCGCGGAATTTAAAGATGTTTGGTTGACCACGAACTCACAACCTGAATCTTGTACAGGTCTAGGTCGAATGATGCTCTCTAGTCCAATTATGACTCAGCAAGATAAACAGCAACGCTTATGGGCACAATTGCGTGCAGGGCAGTCAGGGCTCGCTTTAGCGACTGCGCAAAGTTTAGGTATGAATATCAGTTTGGCACAATTGAACAGCATTCAAGCCAATCCACTGAATTATTTGTGGTCTGCGCCTAAAGCAAGCAACGAAGACCATGCCTATCTTATTTATGCGATCGGACGTTTAGCCGATAGCGATTTAGACTCGGCACTTTCTTCACTAAAACGCAGTGCAGAAGGTGCGCCAGAATCGGTACAAAAAGCCTTGTATCGTGCTGTGGGATATATTGGCGGCACTACAGTCATGAAAAACAATTTTAAGCGTGAAGTGTTAAGTGCCTTAGACGCCAGTTATGGCTTACCTTTTAGTCCCGAAGAAGCAGAAATTTATGCCCGTCAGGCGATTCGTTTTGGCGCATGGGAAAGTGTGATTCGTGCTGTAGACAGCATGAGTGTGACTCAAAAACAGGAAGATCGTTGGCAATATTGGTTGGCACGTGCTTCAGAACAACGCAATGATGCAGCGTCGAAACGTAGTGCACAAAATATTTATAAAAAATTGGCGCAGGGTGATGATTATCACAACTTGTTGGCAAAAGATCGTCTTGGGCAAACCTACAACACGATTCCTGCGAATACGCAACCAAGTACCAATGACTTACAGCGTTTGAATCAAGATATTCACTTTAACCGTGCCTTTACTTTGCGTGAAATTAATGCACCTGCCAATTATGTCAACCGTGAATGGAACTGGGCGGTACGTCAGGCGTATTTAAGACAGGATGATGGTTTGATTTTAGCAGCGGCTAAGCGTGCAACCGATATGGGTTGGTATGATCGTGCCATTTATGCAGCAGATCGTACTGTGAATAAGCACAACTATAGTTACCGTTATGCTATGCCACATCGTAATTATGTTGTGAGCCACAGTCAAAATGCAGGTATTGACCCTGCTTGGGCTTATGGTTTGATGCGTCAAGAAAGCCGTTTTAATACTACTGCACGTTCGCATGTAGGTGCAGGTGGACTCATGCAAATTATGCCAGACACGGCACGTTTGGTTGCACGACAAATGGGTGAAACTTATAATCCTGCTGCACTCAGTGACATGAATACCAACATCCGCTACGGTACATTTTATTTGTCGACCATTCAGCGACAATTAAGCAATAGCCCTGTGCTGGCCACAGCAGGATACAACGCCGGGCCAAATCGTGCACGCCGTTGGCAGCCAGAGTTTCAGCAAATTGCGGCAGACCAATATACTGAAAGCATTCCTTTGTTGGAAACACGTGACTATGTCAAGCATGTCATGACCAATGCCACGCACTATGGTGTGCTGTTGGGGCAGGGTGGACAATCAATGAGTAGCCGTATGCAACATATTCCATCTCGGAATACACCTTAGGAAAATGTTACAAGTGATACAGTTAGATGATCATGCGTGTTGATATATAGATGCGTGAGTCATTGGGTGTATAAGAATTTAGGGGGCTGAAGCATTGAAAATGTGGATGAGTACAGTTTTACAGCCAATTCAAGTTACATTGCTCGGTTTGAGTGGTACAGCTTTGGTTTTGTGTACGCAAAATACATTTTCTGCCCCCGTGCAAGGCTATGTGATGTCCGTGCAAATGACGCCCGCCGTGTGTTTAATCGATTCGAGCAAAAGCAAAAAGCGTAAATGTTTAGAAGGTTACTCACTGAATATTGAGGGTTTATATCCCGAAGTAGCCACGCGTGAATGTAGCACCCATTCATCGGCAAAGTTACCGCCGCTACAAGCGAAGGTAGTGGCGCGAGTCATGCCTGATGAAGCTGCACGGATACAATTGTGGCAAGGTATTGGCGGCTGTGTGCCCATGAATGCCAGTCAGTATTTTCGCATGATTATTAATAATGCAGATCGGATGAACGTGCCTTCGGTATTGACAGGCCAAGACACGCAGACGGTGCAATTGTCACAACTACGGAGTTTGTTTCTCAAGTCCAATTCAGGTATGTCATCAAAAAGCGTGCATTTTCAGTGCTCTAACCATCAAGGTAAAAGTTATTTAACTGAAATCAAAATTTGTTATAACACCGAAGGACGCTATAAGCAGTGCGGTGCAGCGATTGAATCAAATTGCCCGAATCAGTTTGTCATTAAAGGTTCTTACTAGTTTGCTAGGTGACTGTAATTTCTGAATTTTAAGCTTTTTGAGAAATTTTATTCATATTTTCTATCAGACTTTTGTGGAATTTGATGCGCTTTTGCATGCATCCGCTGAATGATTGGAGTACAATCTTTCGCGTTTATGATTATTAAGATTAGATAGAACAGCTATTTAATCGCATTGACTATCCTCTCAATTGGAGATAATTACATGAAGCAACCTGTTCGCGTTGCCGTTACTGGCGCTGCTGGTCAAATTGGTTACAGCCTATTATTCCGTATCGCTAGCGGTGAAATGTTGGGTAAAGACCAACCAGTTATCCTTCAATTATTAGAAGTTCCTTTTGAGAAAGCTCAAGCTGCGCTTAAAGGCGTAATGATGGAACTTGACGACTGTGCTTTCCCATTATTGGCTGGCATGATCGGTACTGATGATCCTAAAGTGGCATTTAAAGATGCTGACTACGCGTTATTGGTTGGTTCTCGTCCACGTGGTCCTGGTATGGAGCGTGCTGACCTTCTTAAAGTAAACGGTGAAATCTTTATTGGTCAAGGTCAAGCACTTAACGAAGTTGCTAGCCGTGATGTTAAAGTTCTAGTTGTTGGTAACCCAGCGAACACGAATGCTTACATCGCAATGAAATCTGCTCCAGATCTTCCAGCGAAAAACTTCACAGCAATGTTACGTCTTGACCACAACCGCGCGTTAACTCAACTTGCTCAAAAAGCTGGCGTTGCTGTTTCTGACATCAAAACAATGACAGTTTGGGGTAACCACTCTCCAACAATGTATGCTGACTACCGTTTTGCAACTGCAAATGGAGAAAGCTTAAAAGACAAAATCAACGATGCTGAATGGAACAAAGACGTATTCCTTCCTACAGTTGGTAAGCGTGGCGCTGCGATCATCGAAGCACGTGGTTTATCTTCTGCTGCATCTGCTGCAAACGCTGCAATTGACCACATGCGTGATTGGGCGCTTGGCACAAACGGCGAATGGGTAACTATGGGTATTCCTTCTGACGGTTCTTACGGTATTCCTGAAGGCGTAATGTTCGGTTTCCCTGTAACTTGCGAAAATGGCGAATACAAAATCGTTCAAGGTCTTGAAATCGACGAGTTCAGCCGTGAGCGTATCAACTTCACGTTAAACGAACTTGAAGAAGAACGCGCAGCAATTGCTGACATGATTAAATAATTTAATCTGCTAGATTAAGTTAAAACTCCTTCGGGAGTGATGCCAGTCAACCTAAAAGTTGACTGGCATTTTTTTTGCGCTTGATTGTATCTTTGCAATTAAAAGCCTATCATCAGCTAAGCTCATATTGCTTATCAAATATCAGAATGGATAAGCGACTATAAAATAGGTCGATTGACCTGCACGGTAGGGGAAATTGCTTAGAATACGCGGGTTTCCTTTTTCAAATCTTCTCTCTGTCATGTCAAGTTATTGTTGCAAGTGCCCATAGATCGAATGTTTCGGTTTGGGTGGCTTTTATCTTACTTGTTGTCGGTACTATCGGCGCCTATCAAATCGTGGGTCTAAATCAAGCACTGTTATTTTTAATTGGTGGTGCTTTGGGGATGACGTTGTATCACGCCTCTTTTGGTTTTACTTCTAGCTGGCGTGTGTTTATTAAAGAACGTCGTGGTCGTGGTTTGCGGGCTCAAATGATTATGCTGGGCTTGGCGGTGTTGTTGTTCTTTCCTGCTTTAGGTGCAGGTGAGTTGTTTGGCAATCCCGTCAAGGGCAATGTCAATCCTGTGTCGATGTCGGTCATGATTGGTGCTTTTATTTTTGGTATTGGCATGCAGTTGGGGGGGGCTGTGCATCGGGTACGCTATACACGGTAGGCGGTGGCAGTGCGCGTATGTTGGTTACGCTATTTTTCTTCTGCTTAGGTTCACTGATTGCCACTTCGCATTTAGATTGGTGGTTTAATCTGCCGCATTTGGCGCCAATCTCGATTGTCGAAAGTTTTGGGGTGATTCCTGCACTTATTCTAAGCTTTGTTATTTTTGCTGTGATTGCTGCCGCAACCGTGTTTTTTGAAAAGAAACGTCATGGCAGTTTAGAAGTCGAGCCGCAAAGTCAGTACCATGGTTGGAAGCGTTTCCTCAAAGGTCCTTGGCCGTTAATTTGGGGTGGGCTTATTTTAACGCTGCTGAATTTTTGCTACCTTGGTATTGGCTGGTCGTCCGTGGGGCGTGACTTCTGCGCTTGCAGTTTGGGCTGCAAAAGTTGCTGTTTTTGCGGGTGTAGATGTAAGCGCTTGGGATTATTGGCAGCAGTCAGGCAATGCTAAAGCATTGGCAAATTCATTGTGGCATGACATCACCTCTATGATGAATTTTGGCATTATGTTGGGTGCATTGCTTGCTGCAAGTTTGGCTGGAAAATTTGCCCCGAACTTTAATATTCCACGCCGTTCACTGGTTGCGGCTGTTATAGGTGGCTTATTACTTGGTTATGGTGCACGTTTGGCCTACGGTTGTAACATTGGCGCATACTTTAGCGGAATTGCTTCGGGCAGTGTGCATGGTTGGTTATGGCTAGTATTTGCATTTATGGGGAATGCCATTGGTGTGAAATTGCGCCCAATCTTCTTTCCAAATGAAAAGCCACAGCCTGAAAAACTAACAGGTTGCTAACTTTTAATTTAAGTAGATGAAAGCCAGTCGGTTTACATTGACTGGCTTTTTTGTTGCCTGTCATCGTGTTAAGAATATTGAGTGGGATGCTTTAGGTATATTGCATCGTACAAAAAATAACATGCTGCAACTCGGCTGCTGCTGAATTGCGGCTCGAAGCAGGTTAAGGTCATTAAAAGTACAAGACGAATCAAAGGAGGATGCCATGTTTGACCAACAACCGACTTTAGAACTGTTATTTCAACAATTGGGTCTAGATGCTGACGATGCAGCAATTGATCAATTTATTCGTGAGCATCAATTACCTGCAGAAACCAAATTACACTGTGCCGAGTTTTGGACGGAAGGGCAGCGCCAATTTTTGCAAAGCCATTGGAAAAAAGATGATGATTGGGCCATTGTGATTGAAACCTTAAATGAGCAATTACATAGTGATCAACATCCGAGTGTTTAATCGGTATTTAAGTTAAAAGTTTTTAAGTTAAATCAAATACTTTTCATCTAAAAAGCGCCAGTAAACTGCGTGCTCACAAAAAGATACAACAAACCCAGTCGGAAGACTGGGTTTTTTATACAAAGTGTTATAAGTTGGTTGAATAAGGAATTACAACGAAACTAATAAAAGGGGGCAAGGTGCTCATGCAAAATACTCCATCATTAGCCATGTTATTCAGCCAACTCGGTTTAGCCAGCAGCCCTGCAGCCATTGAATTGTATGTACGTACGCATCAATTACCTGCACATATTAATTTACATGAAGCGCCGTTTTGGAATAAATCACAACGTGAATTTTTAATCAGTCATTTGGTACAAGACGATGATTGGGCCATTTGGATTGATGAACTCAATCAACAATTACATTTAGATGCTTATCGTTTACAAGCTGTTTAGGTTCAAGTCATTATCATCTTTAATATTTTTAGTATAAAAAAACGCCTCAGAACGTTCTGAGGCGTTTTTTTAATGCATTCTGCTTTTGAGAATTTGTTTAAACCAGACTTCTGTTTGATAGGCGTTAAAAGCAGGGTGAATTTGTAAGAGTTCCAAATCAAATTCGGCAGTTTTACTGTACTTACCTAACCAGTGGCGACACAGTGCGCTTTCATTTTTACTGGCACTGGCATAGGCCAAGAAAAAGAAAATATCTCCATGTGCATAATGAGTCATGGCTTTTAAAATTTGTTGAGTAATTAAGGCGTATTTTGCATCGCGGGTCAGCTCAAAATACATCATATAGGCTTTGGCTAAATGCAAAGACAAGTTGATATACAGCGTCAACGGTATTTCTTCAAATTCAATCCGACCTTGTTCCAACAGCACAATGGCTTCTTGCAAAAAGTAAATCTGTTCTTGGCGTAACTCGCTCAAACTCACCAATTGTAAGCGTAAATCGGCACGTTCTAATGCCAATTCAGGCGTATTGCCTTGTAAAAAAAGTTGGTCGGTTTCCCCAATACGTTGAATAAGCTGTTGAGTCGAGTTGCGCATGGGTGAATTCCTGATAGCAATATTTGCTCTACATCGGGGCAAATTTACAGTTTTAAAGCCAATAGTCTGAAAAATGCGGTCTGTTTTTACCAAAGTTGATTGCCGCTGCGTAGCCATGCGGTAATGGAAAGACGTTGCTGTGTCGCAGGCAAAACTTCGTGCAATAAATCACTTTGGAAAATTGCAATCCGATTTGGGCGTGGTTCTATAATTTGCCATGCTCCATGTTTGTCTTGTAAACGTAGTTGTCCACCCCAATCTGTCTGCCATTCAGGGTGTAAATAATAGACAGCAGAAATCACCCGATCATTTTTTTGTTGTGGGTTATCGCGGTGCAAGGCATAAAAAGAACCTGCTTGGTAGCTGGCAAAATGTGCTTCGACCTCACGAATCCCTAAATAAAATGCCTGATTGAATTGTTCAGCCAAAGCCAAAAGGGTTTGGGTATGTTGTTGGGCAAAGCTTAAATCTTCGTGAATCCATAAAATATGATCACTGCGAATTTTGCTGATCACACCATTTTGTATGGCTGCTTCATGAAATTGATCTAAATTTTGACTACACTCTGCTAGAACCTGTTGTTGATATTCAGGTGAATAGGCATCATCCAGCATAGCAAAACCATGCAAATCTAAATCTTCAAGAATTTGATCAATATTCCAAGATTTTGGAAGCAGTGTGGCGTCCATAAAATAGATACTCAGACAAAATGCAAGACAAGCTGATTATTTTAGAGGAATACAAGCTCCTGAATGAAACTTTTTTTCATGCTAAAATGTCGGTTGATTTTAGGAATGAACCAAACATGAATTATCGTCACCATTTCCATGCGGGCAACTTTGCCGATGTCATGAAGCATGTTTTATTGCTGCAAATTCTGACACGTTTAAATGCCAAAGATAAACCTTATCGCTATGTCGATACACATGGCGGTGCGGGTAAATATGACTTATCTTTAGCACCTGCACAAAAATCGGGCGAATTTTTAAATGGTATTCATCGTTTAGTGAAACTAGATGATTCAATCAAACGTCAGGCACCAGAAGGCGTACAGCAGTATTTAAAACTGGTTGAAGCAATGCGTGAAACGGATGGGCAAGGTGCATATCCCGGTTCGCCATGGTTTGCTTTACAAGGTATGCGTGACATCGACAAAGCAACTATTTTTGAAATGCAGCGCGATGTATTCCAGCAATTGCGTCATAACATTCGTGACAAACGCGCAGGTTTACATGAGCGTGATGCTTACGAAGGTTTATTGGGCGTCATTCCACCAAAAGAAAAACGCGGTTTGGTGATGATTGATCCACCGTATGAATTGGAACGTAAAGATTTCCCTCAGTTGGTTGAATTATTGGCAGCTGCACATAAAAAATGGCCAACAGGCGTATTTGCGGTGTGGTATCCAATTAAAGACCGCGCCATGATTGAACGTTTTGAAAAGAAAATGTTTAAAACAGGTATTCGCCGTCAACTCATTTGTGAAATTTGTGTGTGGCCTGACGATACTCCTGTGGGCTTAAACGGTTGTGGTTTATTGGTGATTAATCCACCATGGAAATTCTCTGAAGATGCAGATGAAGCCCTGCAATGGTTGTTCCCGCACTTGCGTATGCAAGAACATGGTGGACATGCTGCAGTGCGTTGGTTAGTTGGCGAATAAAAAATTTAAATAGACGTTCAGGTTACAGTTAGGACACAAAATAATGACAAACACATCCAAACCCGAAGGAGAATATAGTTCCCGTGATCTTGAGCATGACGGAATTACATTTGAAGTGGTGGAAGAAGAACATACCCGTGAAGGGCAAAAGGTGAAACGTCGTGGTATCTATCTGTGGCCAAACCTGATTACCACGGCAGCCTTGCTGTCGGGTTTTTACTCCATTATTGCCAGTATGAATGGCGAATTTAGCCAAGCGATTTATGCCATTTTTCTAGCAGCATTGTTTGATGGTTTAGATGGTCGTGTGGCACGTGCGATTGGTGCGCAAAGTCCATTTGGCGAACAGTTTGATTCATTATCCGATATGCTCGCCTTTGGTGTTGCACCTGCGATTTTGATGTATAGCTGGAGTTTGCATGATTTAGGTCGTATCGGCTTGGCGGCTTGCTTTGTTTATACGGCTTGTGCCGCATTCCGTTTGGCGCGTTTTAATGTGCAAATTGGTGTGGTCGATAAACGCTACTTTATTGGTGTTGCAAGTCCTTTGGCTGCGCTGATTATCGTGTCGCTGGTTTGGGTAGGACGGGATTTTCCTGAACTGTATGATATTCGTGAAATTGGTCTACAAATCCTCAATGCTGTGATTATTATTGCAGTAGGATTGTTGATGATTTCCAATATTAAATATTATTCATTTAAAACCTTTGATCGTAAGCGTGTGCCGTTTTTTGTATTGCCAATCGCAGTATTTATCCTTGCAGCCATGACTTATAATATTCCTGTTGGAATTTTAGTGATTTCAATTATTTATGCACTTTCAGGTTTTGTGACCACTTTTATGGCAAGAAAAAATGCAGTGAGTTAATTAAGCTTTCATAAAAGCATCAACTCACAAGGAGTTTGATATGCAGCTGTTTCAAGATTTTCTCGATCGTTCCAAACAACTCAATCAAACTCCTGCGGCAACCGCCAAACTGCCTTATCACGCCCCAAAACATCATTATAAATTTATCTATCAGGGCTTAATTCTTCCTAATTTGCCTGCACCCTTACATTATCTCAACTTTATTGGTTTATTGGGCAGCCTAAATACCGCAATGCTGCGCCCTGAAAATGTGATTACAACCTCAGCTTTAGACACAGCCAGTATTCTTTGTAGTAGCAGCCCACACATGGTGGGGCAGTCCAATCATTATTCAATACAACATGATTGCGTATTTACTGCAGAGTATTTTCAGTTTGCCAATAAAGAGCGCATTACTGGACACTTTCCGCAATTTCATATTCAACGTGAAGATAGCGAACTTAGCTTTGATTTAAAGATCACCACAAGCTCTACAATTTCATATTTCACTAAATTGCGAATGAATTTGGCAGAACATTGGTCTTTGCTGTGTCAGTGTCAGGGAAGTGTACGCTATAAAGATCAGCATTTTCAGATTGAGCAATTGGGTAGTTTTGAGTTTGCCCGCTCAATCCAGTTTCCTTATTTCGCTGTGGCATTTTTTTGCTATCAAGTGATTAATCTGAATCATCAGCAACAAATGATATTGCTACAAAGTCGTGATGTGTTGAATCGAATTTTGCAATCTCGAATCTATCTGCGAAATGCGAACACGGAGCAAACTCGGGTATTTGATGGGCAAGTACAATTTAATATTCAACGGGTTTATCCAAAAGTAAAAACGCCAACAGGTCAGTGTATGTATTTGCCACGTGAGTTTGAATGGCGTTATCAAGATGAAGATGGCACCTCAATTCATTTACAGGCGCAGAGTCGTGGTGATTTTAAATTTGGGGCTGCAGCAGGTTATGTCGGAAGTTTTCAATATCAGTTGGCTATAAATGGAGATCAACAACAAGGAGAAGGAGGCTATTGTGAATATATCGACTGCCGCGCACTGAAATGGCAGGAACATGATCAGCCAGAAAAAATGCCAGATGTAGTTATGAATCCTGAACCTTTTATGATCAAGAAAAAGAAATAAACAGTATTTTGTGGAAAAGTGAAGTATTTTGCTGAATAAATAACCGTTCGGACTAAAAAACTTATAAAACTTAAAAAGAGGGGTTGCAAGGCGAAATATTTGCCCTATAATGCACATCCATCGGCGGTGATGAAGATTAAAACTTCTGATAAAACAATGACTTGGTTAAGAATGATTGAGTTGGGTTTTAGAAAGAAAGTTTAAAATAATTTGAATTACCAGTTGACACTTTAGAAATAAAGCGTAATATAGCCGACCTA
>NZ_JAYFSK010000048.1:0-17889 GCF_041464035.1 Acinetobacter sp. AL9
TAAACATCGTTCGATTGCTGGTTTTTTAGCAGGCGTATTTTCTTCACTATGTGCGTATCAACTTTGCCAAAAGAATAAGCCTAAAATTCATGTGATTAAATCTTTGGCTTATCCGTAACTGGGGTTAGTATAGGCAACTTTGGAGTAACACTCGATAGTCATTTAGGCACATAGGCTGACATTGTGATAAAGAACCTTTTAATTGATTTAGATGGCACGCTGACCGACCCGAAAGAGGGCATTACCGCTTCTGCGCGTTATGGTTTGGCTAAGGTTGGACATCCTATTGCAGATACGGAAAATATTGATTGGATTATCGGGCCGCCCTTAAAAGCCTCTTTGGCAAAATTACTTCATGTAGATGTGCATGACGTATTGGCAGAGCAAGCCTTAGCAGGCTATCGAGAGCGTTTTGCTGCAACAGGCTTATTTGAAAATCATGTCTTTGAAGATGTTGCTGCAACATTGGCAGATTTAAAACAGCAAGGCTATCGACTGTTTTTAGCAACAGCCAAACCTGAAATTTATGCACGCCAAATTTTAGATCACTTCGATTTATTGCAATATTTTGAATATCCCTACGGTAGCGAACTAAATGGTGAGCGTACCAATAAAGCGGATTTAATTGCCTATATTTTGCAGCAAGAACAATTGCAACCTGAACAATGTTTAATGATTGGAGATCGTGAACACGATATTTTAGGTGCACGAGCCAATGGAGTCGATTGTGTTGCAGTCGAATACGGCTATGGCTCGGCTCAGGAGTTAGACTTGGCTGCACCAAAACATAGAATTCAGTGTTTTGCGCAAATTTTGTCGGTGCTTGAACAGTTATCTGGATGAGCGAGATGCTTACATCTGTTTGCATTTCTAGCGCAGTGTTATTGCAAAGATCGTGCTTCAATATTTAATTTGAATATTTAATTTTAATATTGAAAGAGGGTATGTGATGAAGATATTTAGTCAATCTATTGCAGTAGTAGCGGTTTCAATACTGATGACTGCATGTGCCAATCATGCTGCTACATCCATAACACCTACTGCGCAGGTCGAAATGTACACATCATTGCAACATCGACAGTGTGAGCCAGATTCAGGTTTAACCCTTACGGAAATTGTTCAGCGTTTACAGCAAGCACAGATTCAGGTGAAGCGTGCCAGTGTAGGTTCAGATGGGCGGATGTATGCACAGGTCTGTGGTGGTGCAGATGGAAAAATTGCTATTGTCACGATTCCTCAATCTCAGCAGAAACAAGCAGCGGCATTGGGCTTTCAGCCTTACTCACAAATACGTTGAATTAAAGCATAAGTGCTGTTTTTAGTTGTCACCCATAAAAAAACCTCAGTTCTTTGCACTGAGGTTTTTTTACAACCGAATCAGGTTGAGATGTCAGGATACTTGGCGTTTCAAATTTTAGAACTGTGGTTTTACCACGACTAAAATTACAATCGCTAATAGCAGCACAGTCGGCATTTCATTGAAGAATCGCCAGAACTTGTGTGATTTATAATGCGCATTGCCAATCAGTTTTTGGCGGTAATAGCCACAAACCAAATGGTAAATCACCAATAAACCGACCAATGCTACTTTCAGGTAAAACCATAACGCATCGTGGTAATTGCGGGTCGCATCGCCCCAATCTACCAAAAAGTGTGCCGTGATGAGGGTGGCAATCATAGACGGCCACATAATCCCTCGGTACAACTTGCGCTCCATGATTTCAAAACGCTGATGGCTCAGTGTATCTTCACTCATGGCATGGTAAACATATAAACGTGGTAAGTAGAACAATGCAGCGAACCAGCAAACCACGGCAATAATATGTAATGCTTTTACCCATAAAAAAGCATCAGAAGGTGCATCCATCGACTATCCTATAGGAGATTATTCATCCCACTTCTTGAAAATAAGGCAGGCATTTACACCGCCAAAACCAAAACTGTTACTCATCACAGTATTCAATTTTGTGTCGCGTTTTTCAAGTACGATATCAAATGCTTTCGCGCCTTCATCAAGTTCAGTGACGTTGATGTTTGGTGCAATGAAGTCGTTTTGCATCATCAAGACAGAATAAATTGCTTCTTGAACGCCTGCAGCACCCAAGCTGTGACCAGTCATTGACTTCGTTGAGCTAAGAGCAGGCACTTTACCTTCACCAAACGCACGTTCCATGGCTTTTAATTCAGTCACGTCGCCTGCTGGAGTAGAAGTACCATGTGTGTTCACATAGTCAATTGCGTCTACACCGTGTTGTTTCGCTTCGTCTAAAGCCATCAAGATACAACGTGTTGCACCTTCACCGCTTGGTGCAACCATGTCTGCACCGTCAGAGTTTGCAGCATACGCAACCACTTCAGCTAAAATATTTGCACCACGTGCTTGTGCGTGTTCAAGTGATTCAAGAACCACGAAACCACCACCACCTGCAATGACGAAACCATCACGGTCTGCAGAGTACGGACGAGATGCTGTTTCTGGTGTGTCGTTGTATTTAGAACACAAAGCACCCATCGCATCAAACAATAAGCTTTGTGACCAGTGATCTTCTTCACCGCCACCTGCAAGCATTAAATCTTGTTTACCCAATTGAATTAGGTTGTAGGCATAACCAATTGCATCGGCAGAAGTTGCGCATGCACTGGTAATTGAGTGCGCGATACCTTGTAATTTGAACGCAACACCCAAGTTTGCCGTAATGGTGTTCGACATGTTACGTGGTACGAAGAACGGGCCAATTTTACGTGCGCCTTTTTCTTCAAGTAGCTCAATCATTTCTGCAACAGATGCAGTTGAGTTACCGCCTGAACCACCCGCGATACCGTAACGTGGGTTGCCTGCTAAATCTTCTTGCTTTAAGCCCGCATGTTCAATGGCATCTACTGCAGCGTTGTAAGCGTACATCGCACACACGCCCATAAAGCGTTTTAATTTACGGTCAATGTGGTTAAAGTTTTGTTCTGCTGCTGCACTTACGTGGCTTTTGAAATTAAGTTCAGCATAAGTTGGGTTGGAACGTGTCCCAGAAATACCGTTTTGTAAAGAATGAGTCACAGCTTCTAAAGTATTACCAATGCACGAGTTAATGCCCATGCCGGTGATTACAACACGTTTCATCTACAGATCCCTTTTATGGTGATAATGTTGAGCCGAACACCGTGACTGCCAAGCAATCGCTGATACGGTATGACTCATGTCTTACAATTGCGTTCATAATAGCAGAAAGAATTTTGAATTCTTATGGCAAATATGATGCCACTTTGCAGGGAAGATCAAACTGTAGTGAAGCGGTAAATGAGATGCAGGAAGCCAACCAAAAGATACACAATCATATTGAGATAAACTTAGACTACACCTAGTATCTACCCATAAATCATAGAAATTAAAAATGAGGAGTAAGAATGTCAGATTCCAAGAATAAACAATCAAGCGGATTCTTCTCGAATGCGATTGGGGTGGCTAAAAAGCTCAGCAGTACAGGCATCCATGTATTGCAGCAAGTTGCACCAAGTGTTGTAGCGAAGGATGAGCATAGTGCAAAATCAGGGCAAATTATTGAAGGTCAGGCACGTAGCTTTAGTGCTTTTCAAGCGCGTCAATATGACAATCCTCAACACATGCTCAGACAGCATGTGCCTCAAGTTTCACGTCAGCTTTTAGGTCGTCACTATAACCGCGTCAATCAGGTGGCGAGTTTTGTGTCGCCCGATTTTTCCGACAAAATTTCAGATTACCTATTTGATCAGTTGAATAGTTTTACTTCCAATATCAGCTCTGTTGATGATGTGCTTGATCAGGCTGGCGTACGCGATTTAGAAGAATTGACTCAAGATGTAGATCGTTCTAAACGAATTAGTCAGGCACTCGCAGAACAAAATAAATGGATTGCATCACTGCAAGGCGCATTGACAGGTGCAACAGGAGTAATCGGTTCAACTATTGATGTGCCTGCATCTATTGTGATGTCTTTGCGTACCATTTATCAGGTGGGACGTGCATACGGTTTTGAACTGAACAAAGACACCGAGCAAGAAATTGTTCAGTTTATTTTTAAACAAATTGATTTAGGCGTCATTGCAGAAAAGCAAGCGGTACTGATGGGGCTAAAAACCTTATCCAATATGCTGCAAACTCATGATGTGCATCAATTACAAAATATGCTCGGTTCAAGCAATGATTATGAGGCATTAAAGAAATACTTCTTGAATGAGCAAGGTCAAGTCAAATGGCCGTGGTTGAATCATGTACCTAAGTTTTCCATGTTGAATAAACTCACGCCTGTAGCAACCGCATCGGTGAGTGCAGTATATAGCTGGAAATTGGTGGAAGATGTGCATCACAAGGCACAGCAAGTGTTTTCCAATGCCCGTAGCTATTTAATTCAGCATAAAGACAGCAATTTATCAGCCATTCATGCGTATGAAAAATCGTTGGAATTGCTGGCACAGGCTGCGCCTAAACTCTTGGAGCAATTGAAGGGCAATGAAGCTAAACATGCGGAGCAAGATGAATTAGTAGCGGGGCAAGAGCGCGCGGAATCTGCGCCGTCAGATGCTTTAGTGCAAACCGTATCAGACCATGAAAGTATCCGAGCGGTAAAAGTGCAGAAAAAATCGGACAAAGTGGAAACAACTGCAGCACAGCTCGATGAAAATATTCAGCAAGGTCTAGAAGAATTGGCAGATCAAATGCTAGAGCCACATGCTGAAGTTGCACCGCAAAAACCTGCTGTACCTGCAGAAGAAATTGATGAATATATGCTGGAAGATGCTTTAGAGCCTGTGGAAGATTCAACCCAAGTGGCTGAAACTGTTTCGGAAAATCCAGTAACATCAAGTACAGAAACTGCAAAGCAGGTTACAAAAAAGCCGAGAACTCGTACAAGTACTCGCAAGCCAAAAGCTGAATAAAAACAAGTGATAAGTAGAAATTTGGTTGGTATTTTAACTGCCTATGAAATATTGACCATTTTTCTATCTTCGCTTACAATTGCATGCCCTCAAAAAGTAGTATGTTTTTGGGGCTTTTTATTAACGGGAGAATTGCCACATGGCAACAACAAATCAGTTGATCCGTAAGGGTCGTACGACTTTGGTTGAAAAATCAAAAGTTCCTGCGTTGAAGGCTTGTCCACAACGTCGTGGTGTTTGTACACGTGTTTACACAACTACACCTAAAAAACCTAACTCAGCAATGCGTAAAGTTTGCCGTGTTCGCTTAACTTCAGGTTTTGAAGTTTCTAGCTACATCGGTGGTGAAGGTCACAACCTACAAGAGCACAGTGTTGTTCTTATCCGTGGTGGTCGTGTTAAAGACTTACCAGGTGTACGTTACCATACCGTTCGTGGTTCTTTAGACTGTGCTGGTGTGAAAGATCGTAACCAGTCACGTTCTAAATACGGTGCTAAACGTCCTAAGAAATAATCTTTTAAAGATTAAACTCTTAGTTCGTAGAACTGCAATCCTTTATCGTCTCGCTTGTCTGATTTCTGCATTTAATTTTGTGAAATTCAAGCGACGTGTAGTAAGGCCAGCGAAATGCACACGACACTTTGTGCTACGGCTGGATCACCCTGAAGTGTCATATTTATAGGTAGTTTAAAATGCCAAGACGTCGCGTAGTCGCTGCTCGTGAAATCCTTCCGGATCCTAAATTCAGCAGCCAAACAATCGCTAAATTCATGAACCACGTAATGCAAGATGGTAAAAAATCTATTGCTGAAAGTATCGTTTACGGTGCTTTAGACCGCGTTCAAGAAAAATCTAAAGTAGACCCAGTTGAATTTTTTGAAGCTACGCTTGAAAAAGTTCGTCCAATGGTCGAAGTAAAAGCACGCCGTGTTGGTGGTGCTACTTATCAAGTTCCTATGGAAGTACGCCCATCCCGTCGTACTGCTCTAGCGATGCGTTGGTTGGTAGATGCTGCTGCTAAGCGTTCTGAAAAAACTATGGCGTTACGTCTTGCTGGCGAGTTGCTTGATGCATCTGAAGGTAAAGGCGCAGCGATCAAAAAACGTGAAGATGTGCACCGTATGGCTGAAGCCAACAAAGCCTTCTCTCACTACCGTTTCTAAGCGGATAAAACAGGCCCTAATCAGGAGGGTGATGAATCAGTTGTCACTGAGTTGTCATCAAATCGCTTTAAGTTGCTAAGCAGCTTAAAGCGTCCTGTTTTAAACAACAAAATTTAGGAATGCTAGAAATCATGGCACGTCAAACCCCAATTTCTCGTTACCGTAACATTGGTATCTCTGCGCACATCGATGCGGGTAAAACAACAACTTCAGAACGTATTTTGTTCTATACAGGTGAAAGTCACAAACTTGGTGAAACTCACGAAGGTTCAGCAACAACTGACTGGATGGAACAAGAGCAAGAACGTGGTATTACTATTACCTCAGCAGCTGTAACATGCTTCTGGAAAGGTATGGGTAACCAATTTGACCAACACCGTATTAACGTAATTGACACCCCGGGACACGTTGACTTCACAATTGAAGTTGAGCGTTCTATGCGTGTTCTTGACGGTGCATGTATGGTTTACTGTGCTGTAGGTGGTGTTCAACCTCAGTCTGAAACTGTATGGCGTCAAGCAAACAAATATAAAGTACCTCGTTTAGCGTTCGTTAACAAAATGGACCGTACTGGTGCAAACTTCTTCCGCGTAGTTGAACAAATGAAGACACGTTTGGGTGCTAACCCAGTGCCTATCGTTGTTCCAGTGGGCGCAGAAGACACATTTACAGGTGTTGTTGACTTAATCGAAATGAAGTCAATCATCTGGGATGAAGCTTCTCAAGGTATGAAGTTTGAATACGGCGAGATTCCAGCTGATCTTCAAGCAACTGCTGAAGAATGGCGTACTAACATGGTTGAAGCTGCTGCTGAAGCATCAGAAGAACTCATGGACAAGTACTTAGAAAATGGTGAACTTTCTAAAGAAGAAATTCTTGCAGGTTTACGTCAACGTACATTAGCGGGTGAAATTCAACCTGCAATGTGTGGTTCTGCATTCAAAAACAAAGGTGTTCAACGTATGTTGGACGCAGTTATTGAATTCTTACCTGCACCAACTGACGTTGAAGCAATTAAAGGTATCTTAGACGACAAAGACGAAACTGAAGGTTCTCGTGAAGCGTCTGATGAAGCACCGTTTGCTGCGTTAGCGTTCAAAATCATGAACGACAAATTCGTTGGTAACTTAACGTTCGTACGTGTTTACTCAGGTGTTCTTAAAGCGGGTAGCCCGGTTTATAACCCAGTGAAAATGAAGCGTGAGCGTATTGGTCGTATCGTACAGATGCACGCAAATGACCGTCACGACATCGAAGAAATTCGTGCGGGTGATATCGCAGCGTGTGTAGGTCTTAAAGATACAACCACTGGTGATACATTGTGTGACGAAAACGCAGTGATTACACTAGAGCGTATGGAATTCCCAGAGCCAGTAATTGCATTGGCTGTTGAACCTAAGACTAAAGCTGACCAAGAAAAAATGTCAGTAGCTTTAGGTCGCTTGGCGAAAGAAGACCCTTCATTCCGCGTACGTACAGACGAAGAATCTGGCCAAACGATTATTGCGGGTATGGGTGAGCTTCACCTTGACATCATCGTTGACCGTATGAAGCGTGAATTCAACGTTGAAGCGAACATTGGTAAACCAATGGTTGCTTACCGTGAAACGATCAAAAAGTCTATCGAACAAGAAGGTAAGTTCGTACGTCAAACTGGTGGTAAAGGTAAATTCGGTCACGTATTCGTACGTTTAGAGCCGCTTGATCCTGAAGCTGGTAAAGATTACGAATTCGCTGAAGAAGTTGTAGGTGGTGTAGTACCTAAAGAATTCTTCGGTGCTGTAGACAAAGGTATTCAAGAACGTATGAAGAATGGTGTCTTGGCTGGTTACCCAGTTGTAGGCATTAAAGCTACATTGTTCGATGGTTCTTACCACGATGTCGACTCTGACGAATTATCGTTCAAAATGGCAGGTTCTTACGCATTCCGTGATGGTTTCATGAAAGCAGATCCTATCCTTCTTGAACCAATCATGAAAGTTGAAGTAGAAACTCCAGAAGACTACATGGGCGATATCATGGGTGACTTAAACCGTCGTCGTGGTATGGTTCAAGGTATGGACGACTTACCTGGCGGTACTAAAGCAATTCGTGCTGAAGTTCCACTTGCAGAGATGTTTGGTTACGCAACTCATATGCGTTCTATGTCTCAAGGTCGTGCGACTTACTCTATGGAATTTGCTAAATATGCTGAAACTCCACGTAACGTGGCTGATGGCATCATTGCTAAATTCCAGTCTGGTGGTAAAAAAGGTGACGACGAGTAATCTTTCGATTACTATAAGCGCAAACTAATTCATAGTTAAAAACCTAATGCTCATGGAGTGATCCTCCATGAGTCGTTTTAAAAAGGAAGATCTCATGGCTAAGGCTAAGTTCGAACGTAATAAGCCACACGTTAACGTGGGCACAATCGGTCACGTTGACCATGGTAAAACAACTTTAACAGCTGCAATTGCAACTGTATGTGCAAAAAAATTCGGTGGTGAAGCGAAAGACTACGCTGCAATCGACTCTGCTCCAGAAGAAAAAGCACGTGGTATTACAATTAATACTTCTCACGTAGAATACGACTCTCCAACTCGTCACTACGCGCACGTAGACTGCCCAGGCCACGCCGACTATGTTAAAAACATGATCACTGGTGCTGCTCAGATGGACGGTGCGATCCTTGTTTGTTCAGCGACTGATGGTCCAATGCCACAAACTCGTGAACACATCCTTCTTTCTCGTCAGGTAGGTGTACCTTACATCATCGTATTCTTAAACAAATGCGATATCGTAGACGACGAAGAGTTAATCGAATTAGTTGAAATGGAAGTTCGTGAACTTCTTTCTACTTACGACTTCCCGGGCGACGACACTCCAGTAATCCGTGGTTCTGCTCTTGCAGCACTTAACGGTGAATCAGGTCAATATGGCGAAGACGCTGTTGTAGCTCTTGTTGAAGCGCTTGACACTTACATTCCAGAGCCAGTACGTGCAATCGACCAAGCATTCTTAATGCCAATCGAAGACGTATTCTCAATTTCTGGTCGTGGTACAGTAGTAACTGGCCGTGTTGAAACTGGTATCGTGAAAGTAGGCGAAGAAGTTGAAATCGTTGGTATCAAAGACACAGTTAAAACAACTGTAACTGGCGTAGAAATGTTCCGTAAACTTCTAGACGAAGGTCGTGCGGGTGAGAACTGTGGTGTTCTTCTACGTGGTACTAAGCGTGAAGACGTACAACGTGGTCAAGTACTTGCTAAACCAGGTACAATCAAGCCACACACTAAATTCGATGCGGAAGTATATGTACTTTCTAAAGAAGAAGGTGGTCGTCACACTCCATTCCTTAACGGTTACCGTCCACAATTCTATTTCCGTACAACTGACGTAACTGGTGCAATCCAGTTGAAAGAAGGCGTTGAAATGGTAATGCCAGGTGACAACGTAGAAATGTCAGTAGAATTAATCCACCCAATCGCAATGGACGCTGGTTTACGCTTCGCGATCCGTGAAGGTGGTCGTACTGTAGGTGCGGGTGTTGTTGCTAAAGTAACAGCATAATCACTGTATAGTGTGAAAAAGCGCTCCATTTGGAGCGCTTTTTTTATGGTTATTTTTTATCTATATCACAAAAAAATTTAAAGCCTCGCTATTTGTGCTTTTGCACCACAAAAACAATTTCACTCATCATTATTTTTGTCCCTCATGTCCTGAACTGACAATTTGCTGTCCTTAACTGCACTTAAACAAAAACGAGAAAACTTTAAGATGAAAGCAAGTAAAATAAGAAATACGTCGGTTACTGAATAGATGTATTGGTTTTACAGTAATCGAGGGAGATAAAATATGAATGCTAAAGTCAGTATTAGTCAGCGAGCAGGAGCAAGTTTCCCTGTACGTCGCATGAATTTTAACTTTGATGCAGTGCCAGAATATTGGATGAGTGGGAATGCTGGTCTTACCCATTTTATGACTGCATTATCTGCTTTATTCCCTGCAGGTGAAAAGTTCTTTATAGACAGTGTACGTGTTGTACGTTATCACCCAATGTTAAAAGATAATGCTGAATTGCAAAAAGAAATCAGTGCTTTTATTGGTCAAGAAGCCATGCATACACATGAGCATGTGGGCTTTAATGCTTCAGCGCAAAAGTTTGGACATGATGTTGATACTTTAGATCGTCACACTGATACAGTCATTCAGACTACACGCAAGCTGCTTGCCAAAATCGCAAAACCGGTTGGTATTACACAGGAAATGGTGGATTTAACTGCAACCACAGCCTTAGAGCATTTTACGGCTACGATTGCCTCACAGTTACTCAGCAATTCTCATATTCAAGAATTGATGACCGATGACACCATGAAAACTATGTGGTTGTGGCATGCGATTGAAGAAAACGAACATAAAGCTGTTGCGTATGATGTATTTGAAGGTGTGTTTGGCAAAGGTCTGAAAGCCTATGCACTACGTACAAGTTCTTTGGTTATTTCGATGCTGACTTTATTTTTTGTACAAAACTATTTTTTGTTGCGTTTACTAAAACAAGACAAGCAGTTGAATTTGGAAAATTTACGCATGATTTATCGTTATGCCTATAGTCCATCTAAAGGGATTATTACAGGCATGGGCAAAGAAATGTTGTTCTATTTCAAACCGAATTTTCATCCTAACGATTTTGATACCACAACATTATTAAATACTTGGAAAGCTAAATTAGGCTTTTAAACTTTTCCCTTTGGTCAGGCAACGTAAGTTGCCTTTTTTTTTGCTCGATTTTTTTGTCGTGAAATCTATAATGCCTACATCTTAGAACAGCACAAGATCATTTCTTATGATTCGTTTAATGCAAGCCCATGATGTCGCTGATGTGGTTGCGATTGAAAATTTGGTACAAAGTCATCCGTGGGGTGCCAAACAATTTGCCGAAGCGGTGGACAGTTATCACAGTACCGTGATTGAACACGCAGGGAAAGTGGTGGGTTTTTGTATTTTACAACCTGTGTTGGATGAAGCGAATTTGTTGTTGATGGCGGTACATCCAAGTCAGCAAGGCAAAGGTTTAGGTTATCAACTGCTAGAACATTCTATTGCAGGATTGAAGAACCAACCTGTGCAGATTTTTTTAGAAGTACGCGAAAGTAATTTAGCTGCGATAGCCCTGTATGAAAAGTCAGGTTTTCATCAAATTGATTTACGTAAAAATTATTATCCTAAAACGGATGGCACACGTGAGCATGCCATTATTATGGTGAAATCTTGTAGCGATGATTTTGCCAGTTTGTTTAAGTAAATCTGATCGATGCAAAAATAGTATTGCATCATTACATTTTTATTTGATGATGGAGTTATTCCAGCCTACGGGCAGCGTGGTCATTAAGGAGTTTCCCAATTGCTGCACCTCATCGGTATTTAGGCTGCGGTTAATGCGTCGCCATTGACCATCGAGTAGTAGCTCAAGGGGCCCATATTGCGATTTATAATTCATTTTATTGGAATGTGGTACCCAATAGCCTAAGTAAACATATTGCAGTCCCAAATGCTGTGCCTGTTCAATTTGTTTTAATACCGCAAATGTTCCGAGTGAGCGACGACTTTCGTCTGGGTCAAAAAAGGTATAGACCGCAGAAATACCATCATCTAAATAATCACAGGTCGATACCGCAATTAGGCGATCTGCTTGCCAAACTTCTAAAAAGAAGCTGCTGGTACAACTGTGGATTAAAAATTTTTCAAATTGGTCACGGCTGGCAGGGAACATATCGCCATCGGCATGTCGTTCATTGATATAGCGTTCATACAGCGCATAATGCAAATCACCTGCATCTTGTGGCTTGGTGATTTTGATTTGTAAATCGTGATTGCGTTTCCAAGCTTTTTTTTGGGTGCTGTTCATTTTAAATTCAGCGACAGGAATACGCGAAGAAAGGCATTGGCGGCACAAATGGCATTCAGGACGATAGACAAAATCGCCACTGCGACGAAAACCGACCCGAGAGAGTTCAGACAAAGTCAGCACATCAATTTTATGTGCAGGGTCTAAAAAAACCATCCGCGCAGATTTTTCGGGTAAATAGCTGCAATCATGCGGCGGAGTAATGTAATACTGCAAATCATTTAGCAGGGATTTTGGGTGATATGAATTCATTTTCAAGATCCCTCTCTGTTATTGTCATTCAAATAGGCGCGCATACTGCGCTATTGTTTTACTTGAAAATACACTGTCCTGATATTTTTTCCAATTGATTGCAGGCTGTTTTACAACATCTTGTAACGATTTAAGATAGTCTTGGCGAGAAAGTGTACATGCGCCCAGACTAATTAAATGATCATTGACCAATTGACAGTCAATCCAAGGCAATTGTTGTTCTTGTCCGAGCAGCATCAAACTATAAAATGCCATTTTAGATACATCAGTGCGATGGCTAAACATGGACTCACCAAAACAGCCCTTGCCAATGCTGACCCCATATAAACCACCGACCAAAAGATCTTGCTCCCAAACTTCGACACTGTAGCCATAACCTGCTGCAAAAAGCTGACTGTAACCTTGAATGATCTCTTCAGAAATCCAAGTTTCATTGGCATAGCTACGGGGCAAGGCACAATTGCGAATTACCTGTTCAAAGGCATGATTGACAGTAATGCGATAATCCATTTTTTTCATGTTGCGGATTAAAGACTTACTCGGCTGATAATGTTGCGGAATAATCACGCAACGTGGCTCAGGACTCCACCAACAAATAGGATCACCTTCTGAAAACCATGGAAATAAGCCATGTGTATAGGCTTCATATAAGGTTGAAGGGGAAAGGTCTGCACCTACACAAATCAAGCCTTCACCCTCAGGATCAACTTCAATGGGATCGGGGAAAATGAATTGTGAAGCGGGGAGCGTGTGCATATCAATTGCCGTATGAAGTTTTGCGATGAACTTGATTTCATCATACCTAAAAATGTCGTGATAAAAAAACCGCTCAAGGAGAGCGGTCTTTAAACTTGGACACTAAATTATTCACCAAGTGCATCTAAATATTTTTCTGCATCCAGTGCTGCCATACAGCCTGAACCTGCAGAAGTAATCGCTTGGCGATAAATGGAATCGGCTACATCACCCGCAGCAAATACGCCAGCCACAGAAGTTTGTGTCGCATTGCCTGCAGTGCCGCTTTGTACTTGGATATAACCATCACGCAAGTTTAATTGACCTTCAAACATGCCTGTATTTGGTTTGTGACCAATCGCAATGAATAAGCCAGACACATCAACAATTTGAGTAGAACCATCGGTGGTTGATTTTAAACGTACTGAAGTTACGCCTGTGTTGTCGCCCAAGACTTCATCAACTTGGTTATTCCAAAGAATGCTGATTTTGCCTTCTTTCTCTTTGGCAAATAAATGATCTTGCAAGATTTTTTCAGAGCGAAGTGAATCACGACGATGCACCAATGTCACGTGTGATGCAATGTTAGACAGGTATAATGCTTCTTCAACAGCCGTGTTACCACCGCCAACGACCATCACTTTTTGGTTTTTGTAGAAGAAACCATCACAGGTAGCACAAGCACTTACGCCTTGACCCATAAATGCTGCTTCAGATTCTAAACCTAAATATTGTGCAGTCGCACCTGTGCAAATGATTAAAGCATCACAGGTAAACTCTTCCATATCGCCTTTGAGTACAAATGGGCGCACATTCAGGTTCACTTCATTGATATGGTCATACACGATTTCTGTGCCAAAGCGTTCTGCATGAGCTTGCATACGTTCCATTAACGCTGGGCCTGTTAAACCTTCAGGATCACCCGGCCAGTTATCAACTTCCGTAGTTGTGGTGAGCTGACCACCCAATTGTAAGCCTGCAATTAAAGTCGGTTTTAAGTTGGCACGTGCAGCATATACTGCGGCACTATAACCTGCAGGGCCTGAACCTAAAATAATTAAACGTGAGTGACGAGCGCTCATGCACAGCATCCTTTTTTTATTTAGAAATTTATGGAATTATACGTGAAACAGGATGAGTTTGCTGTGTGATTAAAGTTGATATTACTGATCATGTAAATCGATTTGAGCTATATAGAAAAAGTTAACAACACACTTCAATAATCTTGCATCTTTTTCTAGGCAACACATGCATAATAGAAGGTCTGTTATAATTTATAGCTTGCTGTGTGGTGAAGCTTGCATCGTGAAATGCAACTTAAATGACACAGCTAAATGAAATACAGACGCTCCGAATCAGGTGGCTTTTTAAGACCATCGAACAAACAAAAAACATTGATGAAGAATTGGCGACAGGACAATATATGACTGCGGTGTCGGGTGCTTATGCACATCGCTTAATAGCGACATTATTTTTGGTCTCTTTTGGAATATATCTGTTCCTTGCAACAGTGACCTATACTCCATTTGACCCAGGTTGGATGCACATTTCCAGTGACACCCAACAGGTTTCAAATGCGAGTGGAATCGCAGGTGCGTGGATTGCCGATTTACTGTTTGGCTTTTTAGGTTGGGCGAGTCTGCTTCTTCCTGCTTATTTTTTTATTGAAGCCTTACAAGTCTGGTGGCCACGTAGTTTTTTAAACCGTCCATTTCGTTATGCTGCACAATTCTTCATTTTATTGGCAACAGCAAGTTTGCTGTATTTATTTTGGCAAGTACCTGCCGATACGTTAGACAATGCCTCAGGCGGCATCATTGGTTTTGAACTTGGGAAAAGTTTATCGCAAATTTTAACCATTTATGGAGCAACACTTTTTTTAGTCGTCTTTTGGATTTTCTTATTTACCCTCGCATTTGGGGTGAAGTGGAACAGAACGTGGGCAACTTTAAAAGCTACACCTGCTTATCTGCAAGATTTGTTCTATCGCAATGTACCTGAAGCAGAATCTGACTTTGACCGTTCTACACCACAGGTGAAAAAGACCGTTGTCGCTGCTGCACCTGTGGTTGCTGTTGAAGTGGCATCAACTGATTTAGAAGCAGCAAGTGAACCCGTGGTTGCACAGGCGAAAGAAGCTGAAACAACTGCGCCACATCCTGCGGCAGAGCGTATGTTTAATCACATGCAGCAACGTGAAGAAGAAGAGCAACAGGCGCAGCAACAGCTATTGGTGCAAGATGAAATTGATGATGTTGAGTTAGAAAAAACCATCGAAAAGGCGCATCGCTTAGAACAAGACAGCCAGCGTATTGTTGCGACAGGCGAAGTGTGGCGTGCTTTACAAGAAAATACCGACAGTCAGCATAACCAAGACATTCATGCATTATTACGTGCTTCTGAAGAACCAGAGCCACATCTACAATCGAATCCTTTTGATGAAGTGCGTCCTGCATCTACGGCATCTCAAGCCACTGCAAAATCTTCGTTAGATTGGGATGATGATCAAATTTTTGATGAATTGCTCGCAGCAGTTCCGCAAGGCAAAGCTGCAAGTGATTTACACAGCCCATTCCAAAACAGCGGGGCAATGGATACTTTAGATGAGTCTGTGACCCAGCAAGAAACAGTGCATCCGCACTCGAATCCTACGGCTCACAATTTTAACGATGATCTCAGCAGATTTGAGTCAGATTTTAACCCGCCATCGTCAAGTGCTTCGAATACGCAAAATCATGCTGTACGCCAAGAGCGCCATTTGCAGCATGATTTAGACAGTTTAGATGACTTGTTGGTGGATGATCTTTTGGGTGATGAGTTACAGCAAGATGCATTTCAAGATCAAGCGCCTGTAGCGCGTAGTACCAGTAGCTATGCACAAAGTTCTGCTTTTGTTCAGGCACCTATTCAGACGGCAGCCACTGCCGCAGTGATGGCAAACGCAGCGACTGCTACACAGGCTGAACAAGCAGAAAAAGTGGCGTTATCCAAAGAAGCATTTATCGAAGCTTGGCAGGAAACCGCAGGCAAACCACTAGACGAAGATGACTTTGATTTTGATGCGCCGCTGACCGATGCACATGGTCGTCCGATGTCACGCGCCATGCAGGTTGCAGAAAAACGTCGTGATTTATCGCCATTACCGGGTTTGGATTTGCTTGATAAAGTCGATCCAAACAAAAAAGTGAACTTCACCGCAGAACAATTATCGCGCTTGTCGGAATTGCTGGAAATTAAATTACAGGAATTTAATGTCAAAGCCAAAGTGGTTGAAGCACAGCCTGGTCCTGTCGTGACCCGTTTTGAGCTGGATTTGGCACCTGGGGTCAAAGCTTCAAAAGTAACCAATATTTCTCGTGACTTGGCGCGTTCAATGTCGATGGCATCGGTACGTGTGGTCGAAGTGATTCCAGGCAAACCGTATATTGGCATTGAAGTACCGAATAGTTCACGTGAAATGGTACGTTTGATTGAGTTATTACAAACGCCTGCTTTTGAAGATCCAAACGGCATTTTATCTATGGCGATGGGGAAAGACATTTCAGGCAATCCTGTGATTACTGAATTGGGCAAAGCACCACACATGCTCGTAGCAGGGACAACGGGTTCAGGTAAATCAGTGGCAGTGAACTCGATGATTTTGTCGATGTTGCTGAAATACAAGCCTGATCAATTACGCTTAATTTTGATTGACCCGAAACAATTGGAACTCGCCAACTATAACGATATTCCACACTTATTGACGCCTGTAGTGACTGATATGAAAGATGCCGTCAGCGCTTTAAATTGGTGTGTCAATGAAATGGAACGTCGTTATAAGCTAATGTCTTTCCTGAAAATTCGTAAATTAAGCGACTATAACCGTAAGGTTGAAGAGTCTATTGCCAATGGTGAAGATTTAATTGATCCAACTTGGAAGCCGGGAGATTCAGCAACGCAAGAACGTGCACCGCGTTTAACACCATTGCCATCTATTGTGATTGTGGCAGATGAGTTTGCCGACATGATCATGCAAGTGGGCAAGAAAGCGGAAGAAATGATTACCCGTTTGGCACAAAAATCACGTGCAGCAGGGATTCACTTACTCTTAGCAACTCAGCGTCCATCGGTGGATGTGATCACAGGTCTAATTAAAGCCAACATTCCAACCCGTGTAGCTTTGCGTGTGAACTCGAAAATTGACTCACGTACTATCTTGGATGCGGGCGGTGCAGAAGACCTGCTTGGTCATGGTGATATGCTATTTTTAGGGCCGGGTAAAATTGAGCCAGAACGTGTGCATGGCGCATTTATTTCGGATGATGAAGTCAACCGTATTTGTGATGCGTGGCGTGAGCGTGGCGATCCTGACTATGTCGATGAAATCTTGACGCCATTTGATGAAGAACCATCTTCACGTGGTTTTGAAGATGGTGAAGGCAGTCCAGACCGTGATGTGTTGTATGATCAGTGTGTAGCATTTGTTTTGGAAACACGTAAAGTGTCGACCTCATCTTTACAGCGCAAATTTAGCTTGGGCTATAACCGTGCGGCACGTATTGTCGATCAGATGCAAGAGCAAGGCATTGTGAGCGAGCAAGGAGCAAATGGGAAACGTGAAATTTTAGTGTAAAGCTTTCACTTTCTGTTTGATTTTGAATCAAGTAGTGCTATAAAAAAATCCCGCAATTCAATTGCGGGATTTTTTCTTTTTACACTCAATCTTTTTGGCTGAATTGTAAGCGTCCGCTGAACACACCTTCTGAATTCATCCTATAAGCCTTAATTTAGTCCCCACTTAGAAACAAGTGGGGACTTAAATTTATGACTACAAATAATCAGACATCCATCGCATCTCTTGCGAAAAAACGAAGAACATACAGTGCTGAATTTAAACAGCAGATCGTTCAGGCTTGTAAAGCACCGGACGTTTCAATTGCTTCAGTCGCTTTGCAACATGGATT
>NZ_JAYFSK010000049.1:0-17754 GCF_041464035.1 Acinetobacter sp. AL9
GAAAATGTATATCGTTGGCAGAAGAAATTATTTAGACCAATTATCAAAAGCTTCATTGATGACTTTATTCTCGATAAAAATCATCTGCTACCACAGAGAATCTTTAAATAATAGTGCGTAAGTCCTAGGATCGTTTAAACGCATTAAAATATCAATAAAAACAGCGTAAATCCTTGCGCACGATATCATAATAAAATACTTGACTAATTTAGTCGGGATTCATACAATACCCATATCTAGTCTAATCATGTGTATCGAATCATGCGCTTAACAACTCGCGGTCGCTACGCAGTGACTGCTCTACTTGATTTAGCTTTGCAGCCAACTGAACAAACGATCACGCTTGCTGAAATTGCAGCACGTCAAACTATTTCTGTTGCTTATCTTGAGCAGTTATTCGCAAAACTTAAGCGCCACGGCTTAGTGTCTAGTGTTCGCGGTGCTAACGGTGGTTACCATTTAGCACGTAGTGCAAATGAAATCACTGTGCTAGAAATCATTGAAGCCGTAAACGAAACTGTTGATGCAACCCGTTGCGACCATAAAGGCAACTGTCAAAATGGTGCAATGTGTTTGACTCACGATTTATGGCAGGAACTCTCCCATCATATTGCCGACTATCTCGCTAAAATCTCACTTGCTGACTTAGTTGCGCGTGACAACGTACAAACTGTTGCCATTCGCCAGAACACAGCACCGTTTGATTCAGCTCTTTTATCGGTTACAGGTATTTGACATGAAACGTCCAATTTATCTTGACTACGCAGCAACCACTCCTGTAGATCCTCAAGTTGCAGAATGCATGATGGAGTGCCTGACTTTTGATGGGACTTTCGGTAATGCCGCTTCTCGTTCGCACGCTTATGGCTGGCAAGCAGAAGAAAAAGTTGAATATGCACGTGAACAAGTTGCGAACTTGATCAAAGCAGACCCACGTGAAATCGTGTGGACTTCTGGTGCAACAGAATCAGATAACCTTGCACTGAAAGGCGTAGCGCAATTCTATGCGTCTAAAGGCAAACACATTATTACCTCTAAAATTGAACACAAAGCCATTTTAGATACCTGCCGTGAGCTTGAATCTGAAGGTTTTGAAATCACCTACTTAGAGCCACAACCACAAACAGGTTTAATTACCCCTGAAATGGTTGAAGCAGCAATTCGTCCAGACACCATTTTAGTGTCGTTGATGATGGTCAATAACGAAATTGGTACGATTACCGATGTCGCTGCAATTGGCGAAATCACCCGTGCCAAAAAAATCTTCTTCCACGTTGATGCTGCGCAAGCTGCAGGTAAGGTAGAAATTGATTTATCTACCTTAAAAGTAGACTTAATGAGCTTCTCTGCACACAAAATCTATGGCCCTAAAGGTATTGGTGCGCTATTTGTACGCCGCAGTCCACGCGTACGCTTAAAAGCACAAATGCATGGTGGCGGTCATGAGCGTGGCATGCGTTCAGGCACACTTGCAACCCACCAAATTGTAGGTATGGGCGAAGCATTTGAACTTGCAGGCAAAAACTTGGCTTCTGAACAAGCCCGTTTACGTGTATTGCGCGACAAACTTTGGAATGGCTTGAACACCATGGAACAAGTTTTCCTGAATGGTCACCCAACACTAAACGTAGCCAACTATTTAAACGTCAGCTTCAACTTTGTTGAAGGTGAATCTTTAATGATGTCTCTTAAAGATGCTGCGGTATCTTCAGGTTCTGCGTGTACTTCAGCGACTTTAGAGCCATCTTATGTATTACGTGCACTAGGTCTTTCAGACGAACTTGCACACAGCTCAATTCGTTTCAGTTTTGGTAAATACACCACTGAAGAAGATATTGATCATGTCCTAACTGTGACTAAAGCTGCTGTTGAAAAGTTACGTGAACTTTCACCGCTTTGGGATATGTATAAAGAAGGGATTGACCTTTCTAAAGTAGAATGGACTGAACACTAATTCATCCCAAATCTAATGGCTTTGACAGGAAGCCATTAGATTGATAAAGGTAATTTCACCCCCATATTTATATTAAGGCTGACCCCGAGGTTTGGAGAAGCGACATGGCTTATAGCGATAAAGTAATTGATCATTACGAAAACCCTCGTAATGTTGGCGTTTTAGACAAAAATGCTGAAAACGTTGGTACAGGTATGGTGGGCGCACCTGCATGTGGCGATGTAATGCGTCTGCAAATTCAAGTGAATGACGAAGGCGTGATTGAAGAAGCACGTTTCAAAACTTATGGTTGTGGTTCTGCCATTGCTTCAAGTTCTTTGGTTACTGAGTGGCTTAAAGGTAAAACTTTAGATGAAGCACAAGCGATCAAGAACATTGATATTGCTACCGAACTTGCCCTTCCACCAGTGAAAGTACACTGCTCTGTATTGGCAGAAGATGCAATTAAAGCTGCTGTAGAAGACTATCGCAGCAAAAAGACCAAAGCTTAATTTGCTAAGTTTCGTGGAAAAACAAACGGAGTTTTCATGATCAATTTAACTGAAAATGCTGCAACTCATATCAGCAATTACTTAAAGAATCGCGGTAAGGGTCAAGGTATTCGCGTTGGTGTGAAAACTTCAGGCTGTTCTGGTTTGGCTTATGTACTCGAATTTGTAGATGAAGTCGATACGCACGACCAAATGTTTGAACAGTTTGGTGTTAAAGTTTTCGTTGATCCGAAAAGCCTAGTTTACCTAGATGGCATGGAAATGGACTATGTCAAAAATGGTTTAAACGAAGGTTTCGAGTTTAACAACCCCAATAAAAAAGGTGAATGTGGCTGCGGTGAATCGTTCACGGTATAACGCCACCTCCCTCTTTTTAGCTTAAAACAGTGTACAATACACTGTTTTAATTGCATTTATGCAGCCAATTTTGCACACTAATCGCGGATTCCATCTCCCATGAATCATTTTGAGTTGTTTAATCTTCCTGTTGCACTCGATATTGATTTCGCTACTTTAAAAGCTGAATTTTTAAAGCTACAGCAGCAATATCACCCCGACAAAGCCGAAGACAAAGATCAAGCCTTGATTAAATCTAGTAAAATTAATCAGGCGTTTAAACAACTCTCTGCGGTAGACAGTCGTGCTGCATATTTACTCTCATTGAAAAAGCAAGATTATCATCTCGATCAATCCATCCATGACTTTGAATTTTTACAAGATGCCTTGGAAATTCGTGAGCAATTGGATGATGCCAACTGTGCCGATGACTTACAGTCATTAAAGGTTGAAGTACAACAATGGGTTGATGGCTTAGTCCGTGAATTTAAAATTGACTATGCCGAAGAAGATTGGGCAGAAGCGCGTGACACTGTGCGTAAATTACGCTTTTTCATGAAAGTTATGGCTGACCTAGACAAAGCTGAAGATCGTTTCCTTGATGATGACAGTTTTGATTTAGACGATGATTTTTAATTTTAGTTTGTATTTTAATATTTAACGGGCAAAGGATTTTACATAATGGCGCTCTTGCAAATTGCAGAACCAGGTCAATCAAGTGCACCGCATGAACATCGCATTGCGATTGGCATTGACTTAGGCACCACTCATTCATTGGTTGCCACAGTTCTTTCTGGTAAAGCCAAAGTCTTGCATGATGAGCAAGGTCGCGTGCTACTGCCTTCTATCGTCCATTATGCAGAGCAAAATACACATTATGGCAATGCTGCTGCGCCATTTATTACTACAGACCCTAAAAACACGATTGTTTCAGTCAAGCGTTTTATGGGTCGTTCTAAAGCGGACATTAAATTTCAACATCCATACACGTTAGTGGGTGAAGACAATCAAATGCCTGCTTTTGAAACAGCTCAAGGCCGTAAAACACCTGTTGAAATTTCGGCAGAATTACTTAAACAACTCAAAGACCGCGCAGAAGCCAGCTTACAAAACCCTGTAAATGGTGCAGTGATTACTGTTCCTGCTTATTTTGATGAAGCTCAACGCCAAGCCACACGTGACGCTGCCGAGCTTGCAGGTTTAAAAGTATTGCGTTTATTGAATGAACCGACTGCAGCAGCGGTTGCCTACGGTTTAGATCAAGACACCAACTTGGCTCAAGACCGTAACTATGTGATTTACGACTTGGGCGGTGGTACGTTTGACGTTTCTATTTTACGTTTCTCTCAAGGTGTTTTTGAAGTTTTAGCCACAGGCGGCCACACTGCTTTAGGTGGTGATGACTTAGATCGTCTGATTGTAAAATGGGCAAAAAAACAGCTGAATATTGAAAGTTTAGATGATGCAGAATATGCACACTTTATTGTGTCTGCACGTAAAGCCAAAGAAGCGCTCAGCAATGCAGAAAGTGTTGAATTAAAACTGTTAGAGCACACGCTGCAATTAGACCGCGCAAACTTTGAAAGTATTATTCAGGTTGCTTTAGATAAAACCATTAGTGTATGCAAACGTGTATTACGCGATGCCAAACTTGACCTAGATGACATTCAAAATGTAGTTTTAGTTGGTGGTTCAACACGTTCTTATGCCGTGCAAAAAGCTGTTCGTGAAGTATTTAATCAAGAACCATTATGCACAATTAACCCAGATGAAGTGGTTGCAATTGGTGCATCAATTACCGCCAATCAACTAATTGGTAACAGCAAAGATGGTTCGTTGCTATTAGACGTTACCCCACTGTCTTTGGGTTTAGAAACCATGGGCGGTTTGGTGGAACGCTTAATTTCACGCAATACTGCAATTCCTGTAGCACGTCGCCAAGAATTTACCACTTATCAAGATGGCCAAACTGCCATGTTGATTCATGTGGTACAAGGTGAGCGTGATTTGGTAGAACATTGTCGTAGCTTAGGTCGTTTTGTGCTACACGGTATTCCACCAATGACTGCGGGTCAGGCACGCATTGAAGTTACGTTCCAAGTCGATGCTGATGGCTTGCTCAGTGTTTCTGCTAAAGAAACCACTTCTGGTGTGACTGCAAATATCGACATCAAGCCATCTTATGGTTTATCTGAAGCAGATACCGAGCGTTTGCTGCTAGATGGTTTCAAATATGCAGAAGAAGACAAGCAATTGCGTCATTTGCATGAAACCAAAGTTGAAGCACAACGTGAACTTGAAGCTTTACAACAAGCCTTAAAAGTAGATGCACAACTATTAAGCCCAGAACAATTAGAAGCTTTAAATACTGCCAAAGCGCAGTTGGAAGCCGAATTGACTGGACAAGACATTAAAGCCATTGAACATGCTGTTGAACAGCTTAAAATACACAGTGATGCTTTTGCTGCAATTCGTATGAATCAACATATTGATGCAGCACTTAAAGGCACTAAACTCGACGACTGGTCAAACTCAAACTAATTTAAGGTAAAGATTATGCCACGTATTAAAGTACTTCCACATGCGCAATTCTGCCCAGAAGGTGCTGAGTTTGAAGTCGAACAAAATGCCAACTTATGCGAAAGCTTACTTGAAAATGGCATTAAAATTGAACATGCTTGCGATATGTCTTGTGCATGTACCACTTGCCACGTTGTTGTTCGTAAAGGCTTTGACAGCCTAGAAGAAATGAATGATGTTGAAGCTGACTTATTAGACCGTGCTTGGGGTTTAGAGCCTGATTCACGCTTATCTTGTCAGGTTAAAGTGGTCAATGAAGACTTGGAAGTCGAAATTCCAAAATACACCATTAACCATGCTTCAGAAAATCATTAATCATAAAATGATGCTAATTCTAAAAAACTGCGCTACGGCGCAGTTTTTTTATTGCACAACTTTAGATTTAAAATTTTTGAGGATTTAAAAGTTAAACGAGATCTACATTATAAGAAAAATTTTAGTGTTTTTCAGGAATATGAGTTTTGGCAATTTCTTCAACAGGTGGATGTTCAATCACTTCATCTTCAAGATTAAGTTTTACAATGCCCTGTGAGTTGGTCAGCTTTTGCTGCGTTTGAATTCTTTTAATCATTTTTTCTAATACGGTAATTAGCTCAGGATATTCAAAATTCTGCACTTCATCCAAATTAAGCAACAAATGAAAACCTTTATATTCGTAGTCAAACCAACGCTGATAATCCGACTTGCTGGCCGCATATTTTTCCATCACTTGCCAAGTTTTTACAGGACCTTGAATCCCCTTTAAAAAGATCGGTGCTTTAGGAGCACACAAATAATCATTTTTAATCAGTTTATAAGTGTCATCTGAAAGTAAAATTTCATCAACTTCGGCCGCACTTTGCAAACGCGCAGCTAAGTTAGCATCACGCCCAACAATGGTATATGCCATCCGATGTGCTGCACCGTAGTTCCCAACGTGGCAATATCCTGTACTGATACCCATACGAATATGTAAAGGCGGATAGCCCATTTTGACCCAACGTTCGCGTAACAATTTCATTTGCTGACGCATCGCAATAGCCATCTCTACACAAGTTTTAGCATCTTGTTCAACACCTTGCGTATTTGGATCACCAAAGAAAATTAAAATCGCATCACCCATAAACTTATCCACCGTCGCTTCATATTGCTTGGCAATTTCGGTCATGTGGCTTAAATAATCATTGAGCAGGAATGCTAAATCATCTGGAATTAGTGTTTCAGAAAGTTCAGTAAAGCCTTGAATATCAGAAAAGAAAATCGTCATTTTTTTACGTTTATATTCAATTTTCGCTTCCGACTCACCTTTCATAATCGATTGCCACAACTGCAAAGGGGCATAGCGACTAAGCTGATTCGCAAATTCCATATAGCGGTTCATTTGTGTGTAGTAATGGTCTTTCTTTGCCGTGGTATAGCGGATACGACGTGCCTGATAGGCACTGCCCATGCCAAAGTAAAAGATCATACATAAAAAGGCTAAAATCGTAAGTTCGGTACTGCTTTGTTCAAAATATTCGTTAAAACCAAAAATAAAAATATTACAAAAATAAAAAACTGTGACCGCCAATAAGGATGCCAATGCCACCAAAAAGAAAGAAACTTTAATATAAATGGCGGTATATAGCAGCGCAAATAAAGCGGCAAAAGTAAGTACCAAATTCAGATGTACCGCAGACAAACATACTGCGACTACCACAATATCAATAATAAACAGGATATTACGCTTGGCTTGATGACTATATTTATATTGCAGCCAACGCGAAAATTTAGGAATTATCAGTAATAAAAAAGTAAGAAAAAACGGAAGGTAAATTTGATAATTGGTATCGGCGTAGGTGTAGTGATAGACCACCATAATCAGGGATAAACTTGCATACCCGACTAAACGATGCAGAAATTCGAATTGTTTGGGATCTCTTTCCATCCAATTGTACATGAACACCGCGGCCTACTCCAATCTAGGATTAAAAAGCCACGCATCCTGCGTGGCAATTCATTTCAATTAATCCATTCGCCAGTCAAATGGCATATCGCCTTGACCACGCAGAGCAAGCATCAAGGTTTGACGCATGTGAGCCAAAACTTCATTGCTGTATGGTACAGCTGGCGTACCCCAAACTGGTTTAGGCCAAGCCACATCATTTTGATAACGCACGACGTGATGAAAATGCAATTGTGGAACCATATTACCTAAAGCCGCCACATTCATTTTATCGGCACGGAATACACGTGATAATTGGCTAGATAACCAGCTAGATTCACGTAAAAATTGTTCTTGGTCTGCCTGGCTTAATTCGTATAGTTCTGTAACCCCTGGCACACGTGGAATTAGAATTAACCAAGGGAATTGCATATCATTCATTAAACGACATGTTGACAGAGGAAAGTCGCCTACAAAAAAAGTATCTTGAGCAAGTTGTGGATGCAAACTAAACATATCTTTATAAATGACGCAAATTGTAATGATGGGTAATACTATCACATCCCTAGTGAACTGAGTATGATTCCCATCATGTTTCGATGTAAATAAAGTGCAATTTTAACCAAATTCATCATGAATAATATTCATTATAGAATCAGTGGTTTCTTAGAAAATATTCATAAATTTACCGATATGATATTTGGATCAATTTGCATTTTTAAACTCAGCTGTGCAAAGTTTTTAGCAGGCTGTTTAATAGATCGGCAATAAATTGAATCCGCTTTTCAGCTTCCTCCAACATCACCATCACTTTTAAACGCTGTCCACCATCCATACGGAAATAGGTCGGATGTTTTTGCATCATTTGAATGATGCTCATGGCTTGCACAGGTGTATCTGGTGAAAATTCGATATGACCGCCATTTGTACCAATATCAATTTTAGTGATGCCCAACTGCTCTGCTTTTAAACGCAGTTGATGTACAGCAAATAATTGTTTCACCGCTTGTGGTGGAATACCAAAACGGTCAATCAACTCCATACGGATATGATCAAGCTTTTCTTGAGTATCGGTATTACTAATGCGTTTGTAGAACAATAAGCGCTGATGCACATCGCCCAAATAATCATGTGGAATTAAAGCAGGCATGTGCAGGTTGATTTCCGCAGTTAAAGACAATGGCGCATCGAAGTTAGGAGTTTTACCCTTTTGAATGGCTTTGGTGGCTTTTTCCAGCATTTCCATATACAGGCTATAACCAATAGCTTGCATTGAACCGCTTTGTTGCTCACCCAGTAATTCGCCCGCACCACGAATTTCCAAGTCTTCGGTTGCCAGCATAAAACCTGCACCCAAAGTTGAGGCACGCTGAATCGCATCCAAGCGTTTTTCAGCATCGCCTTTTAAGCCCTTAATGGAAGGTACCAGCAAATACGCATAAGCTTGGTGATGCGAACGTCCAACACGACCACGTAGTTGGTGCAACTGCGCCAATCCGAGTTTATCTGCACGTTCAATTAAAATGGTATTGGCATTTGGAACATCAATCCCTGTTTCAATAATGGTTGAGCAAACCAACACGTTATATTCTTTATGATAAAACTGCTGCATGACTTGCTCTAATTCACGCTCGCGCATTTGCCCATGCGCAACTGCAACCCGCGCTTCTGGCACCAATTCACGAATGGTTTCAGCACTACGCTCAATGGTTTCCACTTCATTATGCAGGAAATACACCTGACCACCACGTAACAATTCACGTAAAATGGCTTCTTTCACCGTATCGCCTGTATGCTCTTGCACAAAGGTTTTGACCGCTAAACGGCGTGCAGGTGGTGTGGCAATAATGGATAAATCGCGCATACCGCTAAATGCCATATTTAAGGTACGTGGAATTGGCGTTGCGGTTAAAGTCAGCATATCCACATCGGCGCGCAGCGCTTTAATACGTTCTTTGTCACGCACCCCAAAACGATGTTCTTCATCGACAATCATTAAACCCAACTGCTTGAACTGAATATTTTCTTGCAGAATTTTGTGCGTCCCAATCACAATATCGACTTTGCCTTCAGCTAAATCTTCAATGGTTTTTTGATGAGATTTGCTTGAACCAAAACGCGATAAGACTTCAATACGCACAGGCCAGTCGGCAAAACGGTCTTTAAAAGATTCATAATGCTGTTGTGCCAACAATGTGGTCGGAACCAATACCGCGACTTGTTTATTATTCTGTACCGCGACAAATGCAGCCCGCATGGCGACTTCGGTTTTACCAAAACCAACATCACCACAGACCAAACGATCCATTGGTTTTGCCAGTTGCATGTCATGTAAAGTCGCTTCAATTGCATTGGCTTGGTCTAGGGTTTCTTCATAAGCAAAGCCACTGGCAAATTGCATATAAAGACTATGATCCAATTCGAAAGCGAAACCTGGTTTAGATTGACGTCGTGCTTGAATATGCAGTAATTCTGCTGCGACATCATGAATTTGTTCCAAAGCTTTGCGTTTGGCTTTATTCCACGCATCTGTGCCTAATTTATGCAAAGGCGCAAGGTCTGGATCACCACCGCTATAACGGCTGATTAAATGCAAATTGGTAACAGGTACATACACTTTTGCAGCATCGGCATAATCAAGTTGTAAAAACTCATGCTCTTGCTCATCAATATTTAAAGTAATTAAACCTGCATAACGCCCTACGCCATAATCAATATGTACCACAGGTGCACCAATGCTTAACTCGGTCAAACTGCGAATTAAAAACTCTTCAGAAACTTCCTGCTGACGTTTACGACGGCGCTGCACCACACGATGTTCATACAACTGATTTTCTGAGATTACACTCAATTGATCTTGAATGACCAAGCCGCGATCTAAAGGTGCATTGGTAATCGCAATGGCTTGTAAAGACTGCTGAAATGCCTCAAAACTCTCCACTTGTGGAATTTCACCCAAAGCGGCACGCAACGCATCTTTTAAGGTTTCACGACGACCTGCACTTTCTGCCACCAATAAAACAGGATGATTGGCCGCATCAATATATTGCTTAACGGCATGAAAGGGTTGTTCTTGTTTAGGATCAACCGCCAAACGTGGTGGTACAAGTGTGCTTAAGTTCACTACACCTGCTTTTTGCTCAAAAGCTTCGGGCGATGCAATCACACGTCCAAATTGATTCAGTTGTTCTAATAATTGATTTGGTTGTAGGAATAATTGCTCAGGCGGCAAAATCGGCTGGTCGATGTTATGACGTCTGTCCTCATAACGATACAGCACATCTTTCCAAAATTGAGTTAAACAGTCATCCACCGCCTTATCTGTAATGACAATGCAATGCTTTGGTAAGTATGAAAGTAATGTATTTTGACCTTCAAGCTGTGCTTGAGTGAAGAATAACGGAAAATAAAACTCTAAACCAGGCGATGCAATGCCTTCTAACACATCCTGATACACAGGGTTCTTTTTCGGGTTTGCCGTTGGGAAACTTTCTGCATAGCGGTCACGGAAAATCGCACGACCTTCTTTTAATGGAAATTCTTTGGCGGGTAAAACCGTAAAATTCTGCAAACTTTGGGTGGTACGCTGCGTTTCTGGATCAAAAAACTTTAAGGTTTCAACTTCATCATCAAATAAATCAATACGGATGGGTGCTTCCTGTCCCGAAGCATAAATATCCATAATACTGCCACGCACAGCAAACTCACCATGATCATAGACTGTATCGACCAGATGATAGCCTGCTTGTACCAAACGCTGTTTTTGTTGTTCCAAAGCAAACTTTTGCCCAACACGAATATCGAAATGCTCGCCTAACACCCATGAGGTTGGTGCAACACGTTGTGCCAAAGTGGTTGCCGAAACCAACAATACACCTTGCTGCGGCATATTGGATAAAATCGCCAAACGCTCCGACACAATATCTTGATGCGGTGACAAGCGGTCATAAGGCAAAATTTCCCAATCGGGGAAAATAGTCGGTTTTACCCCGTAAAATTCTAATTCGCTTTCTAACTGCGCCAAATGTTGTTGATTGCGCGCGACAATCACAAATAAATGCTGATTCTGCTGACCAATTTCTTTAAATAATAATGCTGCGGCGGAACCTTGTAGATTACCAATCCAGCGTTTTTCGCCAGCTTTCAGTTGTGCTAAATTGAGTTGGGAAATTTCGTGTTGGAACATGTATATAGCTTTAGGGTCTAAACAACATGGGGCTTATACTAGCACGATGAATTGACGGTTTTACGTAATTTTTTTCATCCACCATTACAGCGTATTTAATTGCAAAATTTTATAAAACAGCGAGCTTTAAAGTTTGATACACACGCCTCTTTACTTTTGATCACGTAAAAACTGTCGATAATAATCATTCAATTTTTTAACAATCGCTTTAAATTCCAGTAAGTTTTCTTCGGTATTACCAAGCATTGTGTTAAAACGCTGTTGCGCAATTTCCAGATCAATTTTTTCATTGATAATCATAGCTGTAGAATACAGCTGTGCCAAATCATCAAACTGCTGCATACGGCGGTTGGATAAATAATTTAAACGCTCTGCCAAAACATCGTTAAGCAAAATACCATCGACAATATAGCCTTGTTCCGCATCCCATTGAATATTCTGTGCTTCTAAATAGGCAATTTCTTCGAGATTGGCTTTATTTTTAAACAACCCTGTAAGTTTGCTGAACATTTTGAACCTATAAATTGGCGAAATCAAAGTGAATGCTGCAGAGTTTAAATGCTTCACTAAAATAGATGCAACTGATCAGGGTGATTTATGCTCGCCTGATGTTATAAGTCAGTGTTTCAACCCCACTTTGCTTAGGCTATTTATAATGATGCATATTTTGCATCCTGCCAAATGCAAAAAAGCATCTTGAAGATGCTTTTATAACAATCAAAAAATGACTTAAAGCTTATTTGCCATAAGTTTGCTGTAAATACTTCACAATCTTGGCCGATTCAAAAAGCTGAGTCTGGGTATTTGGATCGATTAAAAATGGGACTTGAATATTATCACCCATAACTTTTAATACCTGCTCACGCTTACCACCTGCCAGTGGCACATATTTACCCGGTTTTAAACGTAATTTTGCCAAGCCTTGATCTTGCCAACGCTCTTTGGCTACATTATGAAATTTGAATGGCAACTCCAGTTCAGTCAATACACCACGTACTACACGTGTATAAGGACTTCCCTCAAAACCCCACAGTTCAATCAGTTGTTCAGGTGCAGCGCGCTCTACAATTTTCTGGTTAATCCACACACCACGTGCACCATTCAATAACGTGCCTGCAAGTGCAACATAAGGAATTTTAGGAAAATGCGCGTATTTTTTTGGCGTTTTTCCACTTTTGCCATAATGTTTGAATAAATGATGAATGATCTGCTGTGATTCATAGAGCTGATCACCTGTATTTTCATCAATTAAAAATGGAAACTGAGTTTTACCACCCAGTTGTTTCACCAAAGGTCGATATTTTGTGCCACCTTTGGGGCATGGATAAACCTCATAATCCAAATTTAACAAGGTCATGACTTCGCGTACACGACGGCAAAATGGTGAACCTTCAAACTCATATAACTTTAAGGCTTTTTCGGGTTGCTTGGGAAATGCTGTCCCATTCACACCGCGCCCACCTTCGGTAAGCATAGATGCCATTGCCTGAATGACTTTAATTTGATGATGCACCATTTTGTTTTCCTTGTGATGTGCTCAGCAATTTGATGGCTGTGCCATCAAACCGCTTATAAATCGACCAATTTTTCCTTTGCCACAATAATACCGTTGTTATCGGCATAGACATAATCGCCCGAATTAAAAGTGACTTGTCCAAAATGCAAACTCACATCTACTTCACCCACGCCTTTGCGGTTACTTTTTTGTGGAATTGAAGCCAAAGCATGTACGCCTAAATCAAGTGCTGCAATTGCATCGACATCACGTACACAGCCGTAAATAATCACGCCATTCCAGTGATTTTTCACTGCAGATTCAGCAATCAAGTCCCCCATTAAGGCACAGCGCATAGATGCCCCACCATCTACCACCAAAACTTTGCCCGTGCCATCGGTTGCCAACAACTCTTTTACACGCGAGTTATCTTCAAAGCACTTTACAGTCACAATTTGACCGCCAAAAGTTTTACGTGCACCGTAACTTTTGAAAAATTTACCATCCAAAGATGGAGTCACCACTTGAAGGTCATGTTCTGGATGGTCATCTAATAAGTCACAAGTTACGAATGGTACTGTAGACACGTTGTTCCCCTTTTACTTGGTTTTTTGTATTTGTAAATTATCATAAATTTGAAATTTATGAATTTGTGATTGCGCTGCCTCGACCATAGTATGAGCCACTTGCGTAGCACTTACTGGCTTATATGTAAAATGATCGGGAATAAATCGTGATATTTTAAGATACAGCTTTTGTCCTAAATCTTCTAAACGCCGTTGTTCGTTGCGCTCACCCAATAATAAAGATGGACGCAAAATTGATACTTTGTCTAAATCCAAACTTTCAATATATTGTTCTAGCTCACCTTTGACACGATTATAAAATACGGCTGATTTGGCTTCTGCTCCCAAAGCACTGACCAATATGTAATGCGTACCCTTCGCCTGCAATAATTCGGCAAAATGTGCATTGATGGTATAGTCCACAGCATAAAATCCCTGCTTTGAGCCTGCCTTTTTTAAGGTTGTGCCTAAACAACTGAATGCATGACTATAACCGCTCACATCTTCATCATTGAGCAATAAAAAGTCTTCGAGGAGTAACGTCTGGACTTTTTCTAAGCGATTTAATTCCGAGCAAGGTCTACGCAAAACAACGGTGATATTTTTACATTCAGGCAGCTGATTAAGCTGTTTGACCAATTGCTGCCCAACTAAACCATTCGCACCAATTACAATTGCATTTTGAATAGAATTTGTCATTTTTTAAACAATCTCTGAGGCTTAAAGCTAATCTACCTGTTTCTTTCTGATTTTTCTGCAGCTAAAATGTTGTCAAAGCATGTCAAGACTTGACTTAACTGTCTAGTTTCATCAAAATATGGCACTTGTTTACGGGCTGGTGATAATTCTTCTGATGTTGGTTTTCGGAAGTAATTGCAGCCCGCCCAGACCAATCTATTTCAAGGAGTGCACGAGTGGCAAACTCTGCTCAAGCTAGAAAACGTGCTCGTCAAAACGTTAAAGCACGTAAACACAACGCAAGCTTACGTTCTATGGTTCGTACTTATTTAAAACGCACAATCGCTGCTATTGCTGCAGGTGATTATGCGGTTGCTACTGAAGCTTACAAAAAAGCTGTTCCAGTAATTGACCGTATGGCTGATAAAGGCATCATCCATAAGAACAAAGCAGCTCGTCATAAGAGCCGTTTAAACGCTCAAGTTAAAGCTTTAGCTTCTAACTAAGTGTTAAACAAAAGAAGCCCGTTAAGGGCTTTTTTTGTGCCTGCTGTTTCGATAATTTATCAAATTAAGCAATCTTTAGTTTCTGCACGCCAATTACATCACTTCAAATACACCTGCCACCATAAAATAAAAAACACCTCCTGAACTGGTCAAAAGGTGTTTTAAATTAATGAAGATGAATAATTCAGACGAAGAATTATTTCAGCATCAGTCGTAAATTTTGTGGACTTAAATAAGCCAGTTGCAAACTGTTATTAGCCTTTAATTGCGTCCATTGCTGATTCGCACCACCTGTGCAACCATAACGAATTAAACGCGCGCGGTTTTCTTTTAGGTAGCCATGCTCTAAATCAAAACACTGACTCCCCTGACGAATCGTTCCCGAAGCTGTGTGCATTTCCCAGACCTGACTGTCTTTAGATGTACTGCAGCTTGCAAGTGAGACCACATTGCCGTTGTTAGTTAAGCACTGATCCATTTCTGCTTTGCTGTGAATACGCCCCAAACCATCATAAATCCACTGCTCAGTTGCATCGCCTGTACAGCCACTTGCTCCACTAATGTAAGCATTTTTCTGACCACTCGCCAAAGTTTCAACTTTCAAACAGTTATTTCTGTTTTTCATTAGTGTTGCTTCAGCCACAATATTTTCATTGCCTAAACCCAATCGCTCCACAAAATTGTGCAATGCTGTTTCCGCTTCAGGCTTAGTCTTTTCTAAATCGGCACGATAAACATTCATCCAGCGGTTTAAACGATAAATCGTATTTTGCTGTTGTTCATAACGCTGTAATTGTTGCTGTGCAGTTGCACTTAGCTCTTGACGATAATCTGCATAAGAATCATACAATAGTTGTGCAGCAGGTTTTAAAGCCACCACAGCTTGACTGGCTTGCGCTTCCAACTGCTTCTGAAAATCAGGCATTTCAACTTTTCTTAAAGCTTCATAGCCATGTGTACGACCAATTTTTACCGCAGGTTGAATACTATCGCTATATTGCGGAATATTCAGTGTCGATAATAACTTCTCGGCATGATTGGCTTTTTTACAGTATAAATTCACCTGTTTTGGCTGCTCAGCAAGTGCTAAATTGACATGCAGTTTATTGGCATTGCTGGTCATACGGTTAGGTGCCAATGCCACGTTCTGATTACGATTGGCATATTGAACATCTAACCAACATGCGGCATTTTCAGCAGCACGATTTGCCGCAGGTAAATTATAAACATTACCCCAGTTACTGCGTGCAGCAGGATACAACACACCTTGCTGAGTTTCAGGATCATATCCGCCAATAATAGTAATTACAGGCACACCAAATAAGCGCGGTTTTAAATAATATCCATCGGCACTGTTGTACCAAACCTGATTGGAGCTTGGTACTTTTGGATAAACCACTTCCATTTGGCGTGTGTCTTTATTCCAAATTTTATAACCACTTGGTGAGCTTTCATCCCAAACATGTCGCGCCCCAAAGTGGGGTTGAATCCGAATATGGGTACTGTAACCCGTGTAATGGGTATAACGCGAAATGCTACTGTTGGTTGCACCACCTGACATCGCATCCCAACCATAAGCATATTGTTTCAGGAAGTTAGGCACACCATTTTTGCCATCACCCAAGTTTCGAGTATGCCACGCTAAGTTACCGCGCATTTTATTACGATACGCAATATAGCCCCAACCGCTGTCTGCATGGTGTGCAGCCCAGAACATATTTTCACCTTGTGAACCCGGATAATGCCCTAGACCATAATGATGTCCAATTTCATGGCTGAACTCGTTGCCCACAGAATCATACAGGGTCAACATACCATTACCGCCACTTAAACCATGCGTTTGATCACCATTTGTATATTTACCTCGTGCATGATGGGCAATTACAGTTTGTGTAAGTTGTGGCTGTTGCTGACTTTGCATAGAGCCACTGGTCACACCCCAGTTGGCTAAGTTAATTCCCACACTAAAGGTCGATTTTGCAGTATTTTCCCGCATGTCCCCCGAATAGACACCACCTTCACCCGCACTTTGGGTATCGTAAATCGTGCCGTTGGCGACCATCACTCGATCTAGCTGAATGTCATCATATTTTGCCACGGTCATTTGTGCCGCAGGAATGGTTTGGAAATAATCGGTACCCGCTTTTTCAGGCTCTAATAACATATAATGCCCGCCCGATTTCGGTGGTGCAGTTAGTAGACCAATACGAATATTGTTGAGTACCAATTCACCCGGTGCTGCAAAATCAATTTTTTCTGCGTCAAGTGCACCAGTACGGTTTTTAGAATCAACCAAACGCAGCTTTAAACCGGGACGTACTTCATCCCAATTTAATTTAGCCGACCACGCACGCTTACTATACAGTACCTCGGCACGACCATCTTGATTGCTCTGGTCTGAAGCAGTAATCTGGGTTGGATCAAGTAAAGCAACACGACGTAACAAGCGCTCATTTTGATACACTTCAAGCTGTAAAGTGTCGATATTGCCCATGCCTTGATTTGGCGTAACCAATAATAATGCTTCTTTTTCTGCGGTTAGACGTGGCATTTTTTTCACCTCGTTACCATTCGGGTCAACCACATGCCCTTGAGCAAATTGAATCATTGCCTGAAAATCACCATCTAAATCATTACGCACTTCACGTGATTCAGAATTAGCGTTGTAATCATAAAACCCGAGTACCGATTGATTGATGACATCTTGTTTAGGTTCAGGATAAGGATTAGCCACATTGCCCACAGGTGGTTGCTGAGGATTTTCCGGTGGTATTGGATTTTCTTGATTTGAATTCCCAGCGGTATCTCCCTCGCCACCACCACATGCGGCAAGCATGGATGATAATATACATACACTTAATAGACTAAGCGAAAACAGAGATGGATCCGGAAATTTGAACAACTCCTATAAGTGATACTCTGCTCCTCAAAAGATGTTATAAACATCAATATATGGAGTATTTTATGGCACGTAGACCAAGAAGAAATCATTCAAACGACTTTAAGGCTAAGGTAGCACTTGCTGCGATCAAAGCAGAAAAAACACTTGCTGAATTGAG
>NZ_JAYFSK010000050.1:0-17420 GCF_041464035.1 Acinetobacter sp. AL9
TTAGCAACAGGAGGTGTTGCTGAATATATATCCATGTTCATGGATTAAGTCCCCACTTGTTTCTAAGTGGGGACTAAATTAAGGCTTATAGGATGAATTCAGAAGGTGTGTTCAGCGGACGCTTACCTCTAACCTACATCCCACTGCAATTTTTAATCTTTATATTGCAGAATAAATGCTAAAGAATCTAAATTATTTAAACACTTGTTCAAATCCACCATCTTTACAGAATATATTTATTAATAAGAACTTATTTTGACTAAATTGCTTTCTTTTGTAAAAACAGTGATATGCATTACAGACTCTCCCCTATATAGAATTATTTTTTATTGTTATCATGTTGCAAATTTTTGAAAAGTCGCAAAGCTTCCTTATCGCCTCGTATTTGATGAATGCGGCAGATTGGACGAATCGATTTTCAATACACAGACATTTCATACAGATTTAGAGGTTTGGTATAAATTGCATACAACTGTATTAAATGCAATTTAACTACCTCCACAATGGCAAGTTTTAGGCATTCGCTCAAGCTTGCTTAGGATATATTCATGAAAAAGTTCCTTGGTCTTGTACTTGGTCTTTCAGTCGGCTTGGCGGGCTGTGGCAAACAAGAAGCGCCTGCGACTGACGCGGCACAAAAAGATTCTTCTGCTCTACACACTGTCACTATGGCATCGACTGGTTCAGATGCAGATATTTGGCGTTTTATTGCCGACTTACCTGAAACCAAAGCAGCAGGTATTCAACTTGAAGTGAAAAACTTCACCGATTACGTGTCAATGAACACTGCGGTAGCAAATAAAGAAATTGATCTTAACGCATTCCAATCTTATGCTTATATGGTTGCGTTTAATGCCAACAATAAAGATCAAATTGCACCGGTCGCAACAACTTACTTAGAGCCAATGGGTATTTACTCAAGCAAAGTGAAAAAGTTGGATGAGTTCAAAACGGGCGCAACGATTGCCATTCCAAATGACGGTGCCAATGAGTCACGTGCTTTGCTTTTACTTCAATCTGCAGGCTTGGTTAAGCTGAAAGATGGTTTTGACTATGTGCAAGGTACACCTGCGGACATTATTGAAAACACCAAGCAAATTAAAATCAAACCTATTCAAATGGCAACTGCTGTACGTGTAAAAGACGAAGTTGATGCAATTGTTTTGGGCAATACCCTTGCAATGGAAGGTGGCTTAAACGTATTAAAAGACTCTATTTATTATGAGCCAATTGACCAAAGCACAAAAATGAATGTCAACATTATAGCGACTGCTGCAGAGCGTCAAAATGACCCTGTGCTACAAAAAGTTGGTGCGCTTTACCATACCGCAGCAGTGCAACAATATATTGATCAAAACTTTGGCGGCACCAAAGTGGATGTGAACAAGCCGGTCAGCTATTTCACTGAAACAGCAAAATAGTAATATAATGCGCTAAACAAAACAGGCAAAGCGAACTTTGCCTGTTTTTTCATTTATGGACAGTTTTTGACGATATGATTGAATTTAAAAATATTTCAAAGCACTATCAGCTCAAAGGTCAAACTTTACGTGCATTGGATCAGATTAATTTACAGATTCCGGCAGGCAGTATTTTTGGCATTATTGGTTATAGTGGTGCAGGTAAAAGCACTTTAATCCGCTTGATTAATTTGTTGGAACGTCCGAACGCAGGGCAAGTCATCATTCATCAAAAAGATTTTACTGCGCTGAATGCACGTGAATTACGTCAAGAACGTGCCCATATTGGGATGATTTTTCAGCACTTCAATTTATTGCAGACTAAAACTGTGGCCGCCAATATTGAAATGCCGATGAAACTTCTCGGCTGGAGCAAAGCCGAACGTGAAAAACGTTTAAATGAATTGCTTGAGTTTATTGATTTAAAACATAAAAAAGACGCTTTTCCCGATGAGCTTTCAGGCGGGCAAAAACAACGTGTTGGCATTGCCCGTGCCCTAGCCAATCATCCTAAAATATTGCTTTGCGATGAAGCCACTTCTGCACTTGATCCGCAAACCACTAAATCGGTGTTGGAACTACTTAAAAAAATTAATCAGGAACAAGGCATTACCATTGTAATGGTGACCCACGAAATGGATGTGATTGAGTCTGTTTGTGATTATGTGGCGGTGATGGAACAAGGCAAAGTGATTGAAACAGGTTCAACACTGGAAATTTTTAGTCAGCCGCAACATCCAACCACCAAAAGTTTTATTCAAACGGTTTTACAGCAACAATTGCCAGTTAATATTCTGCATAACCTTGAAAACCAAAATCAGCACAGTATTTATTGCCTGAAGTTTTTAGGAAAATCTGCTCAGGAAACCGTGATTCAGGCCGTCATTAAACAGTTTGATATTAGCCTGAATATCCTATTTGCCAACATGACTGAAATAGATGGCGCAGTAATTGGGCAAATGTTTATTCAATTATTGGGCGATGCTGCAGAAATTCAGAATGCCATTGCCTTCTTGGAAAGTAGCGGTGTACAGGTTGAGCAGTCAGGAGTACAAGCATGAGAGATTTAATTGTACAGTGGCTGACTTCGCTGACCGCTCCATTTTGGAAAAGTTCCTTATCCATTGACCAGTTTGTCACAGCTTTGCAAGAAACCTTTCACATGGTGTTCTTTGCCATGTTGTTTGGTTGTATTTGGGGCTTTATTCAGGGCATTACCCTTTTGGTCACTCGTCCAACAGGAATTTTACCTAACCGTGTGATTTATCACGGGCTCAACCCCATTGTAAACGCACTACGCTCTCTGCCATTTATTATTTTGTTGATTGCGGTCATTCCCTTAACCAAGCTCTTGGTTGGTACCTCTATTGGAACTTGGGCAGCGATTGTACCGCTGACGATTTATGTCGGCCCCTATATTGGTCGTTTGGTGGAAACTTCATTACTTGAAGTCAATGAAGGAATTGTCGAATCTGCACAGGCGATGGGTGCAACACCATTACAAATCATCTTCAAATTTATTTTACCCGAAGCACGCAGCTCACTCATTTTAAACTTGACCACAGCCACCATTAGCTTGATTGGCGCAACTGCCATGGCGGGTGCTGTCGGTGCAGGCGGTATTGGTGACCTTGCCATCTCCTACGGTTATCAGCGTTTTGACAGTAGTGTTGTCATGCTAACGGTGGTGGTGTTATTAATTTTAGTGCAGTTGGTGCAAAGTTTAGGTGACTGGTTATCTAAGCTGAGATAAAACAATCATCACTCAATTGCGTATAACTTAGCCTGTTCACCCCACTCAATGAAACGGCAAAAGTTAGTGCATAAAATTAAAATTGTGTTAGTTGTTGAAGATCACTTCAGCACAGAAAAACACTGCGGCATGTTTTGTCTTGAGCAGAGCATGCTAAACTAACCCGTGATTTTTTAAGGGACCGATTCATGCGCTTTGTTCATTTAGGTATACATACAGAATTTTCGATTACCGAGTCGATTGTACGCGTACCTGACTTGATTAAAGCTGCAGTCAATGAAGAAATGCCTGCCTTGGCATTGACCGATTTATCCAACTTACATGCTGCCGTAAAGTTTTATGGCAAATGTTTGGGACAAGGCATCAAACCAATTTTAGGTTCAGTGCTGCGTTTAAATGATGCCGATCATCGCGTGACCTTATTATCGATGACCAATCACGGTTGGCGCAACCTGACTGAACTGGTTTCTCGTGGCTATATTGAAGGCCAGCAGCTCAATATCCCCTGTGTGAATAAAACATGGATATTAGAACAAGCCGATGATCTGATTGTATTGCTGGGTATTCAAAGTGATGTCGGCAAAATGCTGATCACCTCCAATCCGCAAAAAGCAGAACCCTTGCTTGAAGAATGGATTGAAAAATTTGGCAATCGGGTTTATTTAGCCCTGACCCGTACAGATCGTCCTGATGAAGACACCTTTATTGCCGAAGCAGTTAAATTAGCTAAAAAATATAATATTGGCGTGGTAGCACATAACGATGTGCATTTTATTCGCCGTGAAGATTATGAAGCGCATGAAGCGCGCGTCTGCATTGCCGATGGTTATGTCTTAGGGGACAACCGTCGTCCAAAAACTTACAGTCCTGAGCAATATTTTAAAACCGCCGAAGAAATGACGGCGCTGTTTTCTGACATTCCAAGTGCCATTGAAAACAGCTATCACATTGCCAAACGCTGTAATGTCACACTGCAATTGGGTAAATACTTCCTTCCAGATTATCCAATTCCAGAAGGACACACCATTGACACCTACTTTGCACACTTGTCCAAGCAAGGTTTGGAAGAACGTCTAAATGTGCTTTATCCTGTTGCACAGCGTGACGAAGATTGGGCAGAAATTCGCAAACCTTATGATGAGCGAATTGAATACGAAATTAATATTATTAACTCGATGGGCTTCCCGGGTTACTTCCTGATTGTTATGGACTTTATTCAGTGGTCTAAAAACAACGGTGTACCTGTTGGCCCGGGCCGTGGTTCGGGTGCAGGTTCATTGGTTGCCTACAGCTTAAAAATTACCGACTTAGACCCACTGCGCTATGAACTATTATTTGAACGTTTCTTAAACCCAGAACGCGTATCTATGCCCGACTTTGACGTCGATTTCTGTATTGCAGGACGCGATAAAGTCATTGACTACGTAGCTCGCACCTATGGACGTGATGCAGTATCGCAAATTGCCACTTTCGGTACCATGGCAGCCAAAGGTGCAATTCGAGATGTCGCACGAGTTTTGGGTAAGTCTTATGGCTTGGCAGACCGTATTTCCAAACTGATTCCAACCAAACCCTTAGGACTCAGCCTAGAAGAATCAATTGAAGCCGAACCCCAACTTAAAGATGTAGTCACCAACCCGTCTAACCCAGATTATGATGATGCCTCTGAAATTTGGGAAATGGCCCTAAAGCTTGAAGGCATAACCCGAAATACAGGTAAACACGCGGGTGGCGTGGTCATTGCACCCACTAAAATCACCGACTTTTCTGCAGTCATGTGTGATGCCGATGGTACCGCACGTGTTGCGCAATACGATAAAGACGATGTCGAATCGGCAGGTTTGGTCAAGTTCGACTTCTTGGGCTTACGTAACCTGACTGTTATTGAAGATGCGGTACAAAATATTAATAAACGCATCAAAGCCGATACACCGCTAGATATTGCTCATATTCCACTGGATGATAAAGACGCCTATTTAGTCTTTGCCAATGCCAATACGACTGCAGTATTCCAGTTTGAATCCGTGGGCATGAAAAAGATGCTGAAAGAAGCGCGCCCAAGTAAATTTGAAGAAATTATTGCTTTCGTGTCATTGTATCGTCCAGGCCCAATGGATCTAATTCCAGACTTTATTCACCGTATGCATGGTGGCGAGTTTGAATATCTACATCCTTTGCTAGAAGGTGTGCTTGAGCCGACCTACGGTATTATGGTCTATCAGGAACAGGTCATGCAGGCAGCACAATATTGTGCAGGCTATACACTCGGTGGTGCAGACTTACTACGTCGTGCCATGGGTAAGAAAAAACCTGAAGAAATGGTGAAACAGCGCCAAATCTTTATTGAAGGTGCTGAGAAAAAAGACATTGATGCCGCCACAGCCAACCATATTTTCGACTATATGGAAAAATTCGCTGGCTATGGTTTTAACAAATCACACGCAGCTGCCTATGCCTTGGTGGCATATCAGACTGCATGGCTCAAAGCACACTACCCTGCTGAATTCTTGGCAGCGGTCATGTCATCGGAAATGCAAAACACCGATAACGTGGTGTTCTTGATTGATGATTGCCGCCACAATGGCTTAGAAGTGTTACCGCCTTCAGTGAATATGTCTTTGTATCATTTCCACGCAAGCGATGAACGTACCATTGTCTATGGACTTGGTGCGATTAAAGGCGTGGGTGAACAGGCCATGCAATCTGTGATTGATTCACGCCAAAAAGAAGGACCATATCGCGATTTATTTGACTTCTGTCATCGTATTGATTTGAAAAAAATCAACAAACGAACCCTTGAAGCCTTAATTCGTGCGGGTGCATTAGACTGTTTAGGCATCGAACGCTCAAGTTTAATGGCACAATTGCCAGAAGCTGTACAAGCGGCGGAACAAGCACGTTCCAACCGTGAAACAGGCATCATGGATTTATTTGGTGAAGTTGAAGAAGTACAACGTAAGCCTGCCAAACCTGTAAAACCATGGTCAGATGAAGTCCGACTTAAAGGTGAAAAAGACACACTTGGACTTTACCTCACTGGTCACCCGATTGATGTCTATCGCAATGAATTAAAAGCCTTTATTCCAAGTAAAATTAATGAACTGACGCCAACCCGTCGTGGCGTGACCACCGTCTTTGCAGGCTTGGTGGTGGATGTCGCCAACTTCCCAAATCGGATGGTGGTCACTTTAGATGATGGTACGGCACGTATTGAAGTATCTGCCAACCATGAGCGCTTCCAACGCTTTAAAGATATTGTACAAACTGAAAAAGTGGTGGTGATTGAAGGCGAAATTTACGAACGTGAAGGTTTTGACCGCCCAATGGGACGCTTAACCAAAGCGTTTAGCTTGAATGAAATTCGTCAAAAACGCGCCAATAGTATTCAAATTCACTTGCATGCAGAACATTTAAGCAAGACCTTGAGTCAAGACTTACAAAATATGTTGCTGCCTTATTGTAATGTGGATTTATGCACGCATATTCCTGTTTTATTGCACCTTGACTATGCTTATGCCACTGCAGAATTACATTTGGGCATTCAGTGGAAAATCGCACCCTTAGATGAAGCCTTGGTCAAATTGCGTGACTATTTTGGTAAAGAAAGCCTGCATATCGAATATCAAGTGAAATCCAAAGCCGCGAAAGCTGTCGATGTGGCGAAACCTGCATCGATTGCTCCACCACCTGCTGATATGAGCATGGATGATGCTATGGATTTATACCATACCGAAGTTGATCAATATTCTTAATTAAAAATTTAACCCATCTGGATTTGTTATGAGTCAAACCGACAATGCAGCTGTTGCCGCACACCTCTCCCACGTGCGTATTGTCATGGTGAATACCACCCTGCCTGCCAACATCGGTAGCGCCTTACGCGCCATGAAAACCATGGGGCTATGTAAATTGGTTTTGGTTGATCCAAAAACCTATCCGCATCCAGATATTGATGCTTTGGCGGCAGGTGCAACCGATTTAATTGAACAGATTGAAGTGGTTGAACAGCTCGAAGATGCAATTGCCGACTGCCATTTGGTCTTTGGCACCAGTGCACGTAGTCGTACTATTCCTTGGCCACTCTTAGATGCACGCCCTGCGGCAGAAAAGTCGTTAAATGCTGTGGCACAGCATGGGCAAAATGTTGCCATTATTTTTGGACGTGAAGATCGTGGTTTAACCAATGAAGAGCTGGCTTTGGCGAATTATCACGTGACGATTCCTGTCAATGAAGAATATGGTGTGCTCAATGTTGCTCAAGCCATTCAAGTGATTTGCTATGAAATGCGTATGGCTGCCATCGATATTGTCGGAAAAATTGCCGATCCTGCAGCGACGATGCAAGTGACAGATTCTGAAGCGATGCAATGGGATGAACCTTTGGTCAACCATGAACAAATGCAACAGTTCTATCCACATTTAGAAAAAATGCTGGCAGAAATTGAATTTATGGATCCAAAAAATCCACGATTATTGCCTTTGCGCTTGCGTCGGCTTTTCGGACGTATACAATTAGATCGTATGGAATACCATTTACTTCGCGGTATTTTTAGCCGCGTACAAGCAATGAATAACGGTTCATGGAAAAAATCTACATCAACACAGGACGAGGATCAAACTAATGCTTAAACAGCTCAAAGAAGACATTCAAGCTGTCTTCGCGCGCGATCCTGCTGCTCGAAATACACTCGAAGTCTTAACCACTTATCCAGGAATTCACGCTTTAATTATGCATCGTGTGGCGCATGAATTATGGAACAAAGACTGCAAGGGGTCGGCACGTCTACTCTCGTCATTTAGCCGTTTTGCTACAGGAATTGAAATTCATCCCGGTGCAAAAATTGGTCGTCGCTTTTTTATTGACCATGGCATGGGCGTAGTGATTGGTGAAACTGCTGAAATTGGTGATGATGTCACCTTATATCATGGCGTGACTTTAGGCGGCACAACGTGGAATAAAGGCAAACGTCATCCAACTTTGGAAGATGGCGTAGTAGTCGGTGCAGGCGCGAAAATTCTAGGCCCATTCACCGTACATAAAAATGCCAAAGTTGGCTCTAATGCGGTTGTGACCAAAGAAGTACCTGAAGGCGCAACTGCTGTGGGTAACCCTGCGCGCTTTATTATGAAAAATAAACCTGCCGATGATCAGGAAGCACGTCGTCGTGATTATGCTGCCAGTATTGGTTTCCAACCTTATGCAGCAACGCAGGACCAATCTGACCCAGTATTGGACGGCATGCGAGTATTACTAGATCGCTTGGAACAAAATGAAAAACGTATGAATTTATTATGTCAGCGTCTCTCTTTACTTGACCCAAGCTTTAAAAACCCACAGCAAAATGAACAACCTTATAGTGCAGAAGAATTAAAAATAATTGAAGATGTTAGACGTGAGTGTGAAGCACAAAGTAAATAAGGCTGTTTATTTGATCAATCCTATATACTTAAAAAAACTTCGTATCACTGTGTAACTAAGCCCCCTCAATTGTATTGCATGTTCGGAACAGATTTCTTAGACTGACCGACATGCAATATTTTAATCCGACACAATCACCTCTCACTTTTAAAATAAATTGAACGGAAGAACACCATGACCCTTAAGCCTTTGGCACTCAGTATTCTAGCCGCAACGCTCGTTAGCGCCTGTGTTGCACCACCAAAACAAGAAGTAAAACCACCTATCGTATTTACCGAACCTGAATTAAGTGCACCATTCTATGCCTTAAATCCATTTAATTATGATGCCCCACCACCATTTGAAATTAACCTACAAAAAGCAGCAGCACAGCCTGTGACTAAAATGGTGGTTACTAACCCAAATGATCCAAGCAAAAGCATTACCTTAGATCAAAACAAATTGATTGTACCTACGGTCAATAACAATGCCCGTAGCTTGAAGTTTGCAGTTTTGGCAGGTGAAAACGAAATTGACATCACCGAAATTGATGACTTCTTACAATTGGTCGAAGGCAAAGCACGTCACTATCCACCACGTTTTAGCGAACGTCAGGAACGTCGTGGTTTCGAGGCAAAGCTCAAAGAAGTGACTCAACAATTAGACACTTTGGCAGCCAATGAAAATGCCTCTTTTGATATTTTGATGCGTGCATTTAAAGCCAGTGTTATGGCACGTAACCTAGACTTAGGCTCTGTTTACACCACACGCTCACTTAACTATGCGCAGCGTATCTTAAAAATTAATCAGGAAGATGCCGAAGCGAATTTCTGGTTTGGTTTCGGTCTGTCTGAAGGTGGCGGTCATCGTGAAGCCATTCCTTATTTAGACAAAGCCATGAAAGCAGGTGTGCAGGAAGCTTATTTGTCTGCGGCAAACAATTATATTGCCATGGAACAAAAGAAAAATGCAGTACAAACTTTGAAAAACTATAAAATCAAATACCCGCAAGAAGCCGAAGTGGCTGACCGTTTGATTGCTGAAATTGAAAAGCAAGGTCGCTGGAATGTGTGGCAAGTGATCGCACCACGCACTTAATAAAAAATCGATACAAAAATACCTAAAAATAGACCGTTTCGACGGTCTATTTTGCTTTCTACGCAATTGAAAAAGCTTTAAAAAAACGTATGATGGAAAAAAATCTTAAAAATTAAGCCAGACTTTCCATGAATAAAATTGTGATTGCTGCATTGCTCAGTACAACACTGCTGTCTGGTTGTCAGGTGGTCAGTGTTAAAAATCAGGCGTTAAAAGTTAGTATTGCCAATGAACGTGATAGTATTTTATCGCGCAAAAAACTGAGTGAAGCCAGTTTAAATGTCTTGTCGATGACAGGACGTGAAGCCAATATTTGTGCCGAAAAACCTGAAGAATGTGTAAGTGCACTCAAACAAATCCCGCAAATTCAAGATGAACAACTGCTCTCAACCGCCAGTGAATTATATTTAGCGAAAGCGATTGAACTGGAAAATTCATCGTCCTGTAAAATCAGTATTCTGAACAGTAAAAGATCGGAAGAACAACAAAAAATTCATCAGGCCAATTATGAACAATGTTTAGATCAGCAATTGCACATGCTCGATCAAAGTATTCGTTATAGTTATGCCTATATGTTTAAAACCAAACGTGCGCCGCAAGACCGTCTTTTTGACAACAGACAAGTCCAAATTCGGGACTTTTATAATCAGGCGATTGCCAAATTGGTCAGCAGCTATGCGCTGCGCTATAAACATGATGAATTACAACAACAAATTCGTGTTGGCAACAGTATTTATGACATTGATTTTGATTACTACCCACAGTTGAAACAGCAGAAAATTCAGCAGTTGATGTCAACCTATAACCTGAACTTTTCGGGTTTGCGCTCGGTCACGCGCCGTGATGGTTTTGGGTCTGAATTTCTAGTGGTACTACCTGAAAATCCAAACGATGATCTGAGCAAAAGCAAATATATTATTGATCCGCTAAAATATGATTATCCTGCAGGAAAAAATCCAAATATTCACCAAGCTCGCTATTTAGCCGCGACAATCACTGCAGAACCACATAGCGCCAATTCCATTGAAGATATTTTGAATCGGCCGCATTTTAAGCTCAAGGCTTATGATCCGTATAAATATGAATCTGCCCAAATTGCACAAAAGAACTACCCGCTTGCAGCTAACTTTTCTGCACCTTATGGCTTGTGGTTAGCGCAAAATAATTTAGGTAAATCGGCTTATTTATCCTTAATTGATCGTGAAGAACGACTCAGTATGCCGCATTTGTACTTACTTGAGCCGTATAATCCGAATAAAAAAGTCATTGTCCTCATTCATGGTTTGGCCAGTAGCCCCGAAGCGTGGATTCGCTTAACCAACGATATTATGGGCGATCCTGTATTGCGGGAAAACTTTCAAGTCTGGCAAGTGTTTTACTCGACCAATATGCCAATTTTAGAAAGCCGTTTCCAAATTTATGCCTTGCTTCAACAAGGCTTTAAACAGGTCAGTCCTTCTGCTGCAGCCAAAAAAGATGCTGTAGTAATTGGACACAGCATGGGTGGTATTTTGGCACGTTTGTTGGTCAGCGATACTGATTTAACTCAACCTGCCATGCAAATGCTTAAAAACCGACGTCTGGAACGCTTTAAATCTGATCCTTTGTTGCAAGCACGTTTGCGCCTTAAACCCATCACCAATTTTAACCGTGCAATATTCTTGGCTGCACCGCATAAAGGTACAGAGTTTGCAGACCGCTGGTTCACCCTTGCAGCACGTAAAGTCATTCGCTTACCGACTGCATTTTTAAGCGCGTTTGCGGATACCTTGCAGCAACATGAAGTCGATTTAAAAAATCTAACCAAAGAAATTGGGCATGGCGTCATTCAAAATGGACCGAGTGATTTAAGTAAAAATTCCAAATTTACGGAATTAACTGAAGATATTTTGCCTGTCAAAGGATTTAAATATCACAGTATTATTGGCAATAATACCGACAGCACTGAGCATCTGTTAATGAATGACGATGTGGTGCATTACAACAGTGCCCACTTAGATGGCGCTGTTTCAGAAAAAATTATTAAAGGCGGACATTCCATTCAGGAAACGCCAGAAGCTGTATTGGAACTGCGACGTATTCTTAGATTACATTTGCAAGATTTAGGCTTGTATAAACCGTAATCCGTCACGGCAAATAAAAAACCGAAGTCTAAGTGGCTTCGGTTTTTTATCTATCATGCTATTTCTCAGCAGTATTAGATTGGTGCTTGTCCCCAATAAGCTTTGGTCAATAAGGCCTCTAATTCGGCATAGTCATATTCGCGTGGATTATAATATGGACTATCGCAGATAATACGTGCCACTTGGGCAGGTGCTGTTTCGGGTAATCCTAAATCTTTAAGTGCCATTGGAATATTCAATCTTTGGTTAAGCTGATAAATCGCCAAGCCCAACTGTTCCCGATCTGACACATTTAAAGCTGCTGCCAGTTGATTCATTGCAGCAATATCTGCATGTCGGTTGTAATACACTGAATACGCCAACACAATGGCGTGGGTTTGCGCATGTGGCAACTGATAACGTCCACCTAAGCTATGGCAAATTTTATGATGAATTGCCATCCCCACCGAACCCAAACACACACCAGCCAACCATGCACCATATAAAGCGTGTTCACGTGCCTGCATATTATGAGGCGCTTGCACAATTTCAGGTAAAGCCTGTGCCAGTTGAGTAATCGCCTCTAGCGCCATTAAACTTACAATGGGATTTTTATCCTGTGCATATAATGCCTCAACTGCATGTGCCATCGCATTCATGCCCGAACATGCCGAAATTTCAGTGGGTAAGTTGAGTGTCAATTCAGGATCATAAATCACTACTTTAGGCAAAACTTGAGCTGCTTTGCCTGTGGTTTTCAGCTGGTTTTCGGTGATGCCATACACCGCTGTCATTTCACTACCTGCATAAGTGGTCGGAATTGCAATAATCGGCAAATGAGTTTCTAAGGCAATCGCTTTGGCTAAACCAATCGCAGAGCCACCGCCTAATGCCAAACAGCAATCTACTCCTAAACGCTGCACATCTTGAATGGCCTGATCTGCAACCTCTTTTGGCACATGCATCACCGCATGAGGATAGACCGCTACAGCCATGTCTTGGATTTGTGCCAATAAACGCTCGCCTGCGGCTTGTTGCCCTGCAGTAGTAATAATTAAAATACGCTGATAGGCATAAGGACGTAAAATCTCTTGGATTTTTTGCAGATGACCTACGCCAAAGTGAACATCGATTGGCAATGCCTGATAATGGAATGCTTGCATGTTATTGAGCTTAAATATTGTCGTTACATTTTAATAGCATATAACTATGACTAGGCTACTGAACAGCCCAATTCTGCAACGCTGCTTTGCAAATATTCACATAAAGACTCGAGATAAACTATTTTGCTATAAATACAAAAACCCATGATCTCATGGGTTTTTGTATTATTAAAATCAAATGCGATGAATCAATCAGCTATCAATTTTAATGTAAAGAAAACTTGTACTTTTGTGCTTAGTCAATTTCTTTTAGGCACACTGCAGATAAAATTGGCACACCGAAACATGGAAGCAACAATAAAATCCAGTATTCCACGACGGTAGCTTCACCACTGATCATATTGATGAATAATCCACCAATGATTAATACCGCTGCAATTAAACCCAGAAAAATTCCAAAAAATCTTGCAGGCATTTTACGTCCCCTGAACAATCGAACAAAAGTGTTAAATCTAGTATATACCTTATAATTAAATAAGATATTATTTTTTAAGCAAAGATTAACAAAGCAATACAATCAGCTGCATTAGAAATGTCAACATTGCGCATATTGAAGTATAGTCTCAATGCACTTGTTTATTTGACCTGAGAGGACACGCATGGCATTTGTTGTTTCCACCATGCTTTCATGCCACCTTGCAACTGCGATGCCTGATAACCCATTTTAGCCAATCTTCGGGTTACAGGAATACTGCGATGTGCAGATAGACAAATAGTCACTACAGGCTTTGTAGGATCTAAAGATAATGCTTTGACATTAGATTCATTCATTTGACTCAAAGGCAAATGCAACGCACCTTGAATATGGCTGTCACAAAATTCTTTTCGGGTACGTACATCTACAATTTGCACATCTTGCTGTTGTTGTAACAAATCCTGTGCGTTTATTTCAGGCACTTTACCCCACGGCAGATACATCATCAAATTAAACATTGCACACTCCAAAGCAAATAAAACTTGAAAATTCCAACAAATGATTTAAACCATAGCATGTCTAATTTTATCTAGCTGTGGCTATTTCCAAAGAGAAATCATATAGACACATTTGCTAACAATAATCAAAACTTAATTAATATATTATTTTATATTATATAGGATCAAAAAAAATGTGAGTGATTTCATGAAAACACCAGATCAACTGATTACCGAAGCGAAAAGCCAAATTACCGAAATGAGTGTTCAAGATGTCTATGAGGTGTATAGCAAACATCCTGATATTATTTTGATTGATGTACGTGAACCAGAAGAACATCAAGCCTGTGCAATTGATCGTGCTGTGAACTTTCCGCGTGGCATGCTCGAAATGAAAATTGCACAACACCCTGTTGTCAATCATTACTGTGAAGTTGAACGCGCACTTGCTGATCTTGCAGAAAAAGATATTTATTTGATCTGTGGTACAGGTGCACGCTCAGCTTTGGCAACTCAATCTTTGCAGCGTATGGGCTTTGAAAAAATATTTTCTGTACAAGGCGGCATGCAGGCTTGGATTGAAGCTGGTTTACCCACAATCTCAATTACAGCTTAATTGACTAAATTACGAAACGATCCATTGCTTTAGCCCAAAACCACTTGAGTAAAGCAGTATTTTTACTACACAGTTCATGTGATAAACAAAGCTTTATCATTAAACAGTTAAATTTTTTGTTATAGTGTTACATGAAAATTCAATAAAAGACGTATGCAGTGTTGATGATGTGGGGAAGATTGCTCGGATTAACAGCAATCTTGTTACAAGTCGCTGTATTCCTACAGCCTTTATTGCCAGAGAAACAACATTTTTCCTCTGTCTGTAAAACTGTTGCCCAAGCATTATTTTTTGATCAGCCAAGCTCTGCAAATCTTCTACAACGCACAGCTAGCACATCTACGTCTGAATCTCATCTAAGTCATACGGCTCATTCACCGCATACAGACAAAGTTGACACACGGCATTCAGCTCAACATGCGCATGTATCATCCAAACAAGATGCACATGAAAACCATGAATGTGAATATTGTTTAGTCTATAGCTTTGCACTTCCCTTACTAGATACCAAGCTTAGATACGTGTTAATCCGAACACAAATTCGGGTTTTGTCTTTTAAAGCATCTTTTACACCCTCACTATTTCAAACTGAGCCGCTTTTTGTTTTACCACAAAGCCGCGCACCACCTTTTATAAAATAAAAACTATTCCATTGCTTTTGCTGTGTTTATAAAGAGCAATGCATTCAATTTTAAATATGGGATGTGTGTTAAATACAGCATAGTAACAATTTTTTATGAATTGACTTGTTTATTCGACCTTTAGGAGGAGATTAATATGCATCTGCTTCAACTTAGTCATAACCATGTAAATCACGATTTAGATCAAAACTCCTGTTTAGATTTAGCCCAACAAATTGTTAAAGTTCGGCAAACAATGAATATTTCACAAACTGAACTTGCGGCAAAATTGTGTATCTCTGCCCGAACGTTGGAAAGCTGGGAACGTGGTGTGCGTCAACCGTCGAGCTCTGCTCAAGCGTTGATTCGATTATTTATTAAATCGCCACAATTTGTGTTAGAAAGCTTGGCATAAAGCACTTTATAATTATGAATTAAAGCAATGTAAATCAATAAAGAAGCTCCCAAGGGAGCTTCTTTGGTCAAAAGAGTTGAAGCATCATTTTGATATACATATAGAATGAATACCCTTGCTGTTTCATAGCTATATATTCAAAAATAGAATAAAGATATGAATTTATATTCAAATACAAGAATACAACTTTTCAATATACTGCTGCATATATTGTTTTTACTCGATCTATATTCTCATGAAATATCTATCTTCTTTTATCTCAATTGCTGTTATCGCACCTTTGTTTTCAACATCTGCTTTTGCAACAACAGGATATTTCATGCATGCATATAGTGTGAAATCTCAAGGAAACGCAGGCACAGCCATTGCCAATTTTCAGGACAGTCTGACTATTGCAAGCAACCCAGCGGGTTTGAGCTGGTTAGATAAGCGTGTTGATGCAGGTTTAACTATTTTCTCTCCAGATCGTGAGTCTGAAATTACAGGAAATGGTTATGGAGCAAATGGTCAGTACGATGGCAATAGCCGTAAATACTTTGTAATTCCAGATGTAGGTTATGTTCACCCAGTGAATGAACAAGTCACTGCGGGTATTGCGGTTTATGGCAATGGTGGCATGAATACCAATTATAAAAATAATCCTTATGCAGTTTATGATAATACAGGAAGCGCAGGTATTTCATTAACCCAAGCCTTTATTTCACCTGCTTTATCTTGGAAATATGCAGAAAATCAATCTATAGCCTTGGCTGCAAATATTTTATATCAACGTTTTAGTGCACAAGGTTTTGCTGGTGATGTCTTTGGTGGTGCTTCGTCAAACGGTGCGGCAATTAGCGATCGTGGCAATGACGATTCATACGGCGTAGGTGCACGTATTGGCTGGTCGGCAAAACCAAATGATAAACTGACCCTTGGTGCAAGCTATTCATCTAAAATTAATGCCAGCCGCTTTAAGAAATATGAAGGTTTATTTGCCAAACAAGGTGATTTTGACGTACCTGAAAGCTATGGTGTAGGTTTAAATTATCAACTTACCCCTGCTTTATCAGTCGCGACAGATTACTTACGCATTAATTATTCAGATGTAGATTCTGTTGGCAATAAACTGGATCAATTATTCGCAAACAATAAATTTGGCACAACACAAGGTCCTGGTTTTGGATGGGATGACATCAATGTCTATAAAATTTCAGCGACTTATCAAGCCTCAGAAAAACTGACTTTACGTGCGGGTTATAGCTATAACGATCAGCCTGTTAAAAATGATCAAACCTTCCTAAATATTTTGGCACCAGGTGTGGTACAAGAGCATTTAAGTGTTGGTGCAACTTGGCAACTCGATGATCAACAAAATGTAAGTGTGGCTTATACACACGCACTCAAAGAAACAATGCAAGGTAACAACTCTATCCCCACTGATTTTGGTGGTGGCGAAGCCAATTTAAGCATGAGCCAAAATATTTTGGGCGTGTCATATAGTTTGAATTTTTAAATTCTACATAGCTTGAGTTTGAATAATAGCTTGCCATGATCTGAAAAGATGATGGCTTTTTTTACTTTGATTGTGATGAAGTTTTTCCAAAGTACGGCTTTTAGCTAGAAATAAGACCATGCAAAGCATAATGTTACAACATGCACTACTTTCTAAATGAATCCATAGAAAACAATCAAATTTCGATGCTTTTTATAACGATGAATTACACGAAAAACTCAGTAAAATTCAGCCAAATGACACAATAATTTTCACTTTTAACGTAAGCGTCCGCTGAACACACCTTCTGAATTCATCCTATAAGCCTTAATTTAGTCCCCACTTAGAAACAAGTGGGGACTTAAATTTATGACTACAAATAATCAGACATCCATCGCATCTCTTGCGA
>NZ_JAYFSK010000051.1:0-17339 GCF_041464035.1 Acinetobacter sp. AL9
TCGCAAGAGATGCGATGGATGTCTGATGATTTGTAGTCATAAATTTAAGTCCCCACTTGTTTCTAAGTGGGGACTAAATTAAGGCTTATAGGATGAATTCAGAAGGTGTGTTCAGCGGACGCTTACGGTTGTTCAGCGGGCTGTTCTGTATTGATGGCAGCTGCAACACGTGCTTCTAAATATGCAGGAACTGAATTTACTTGAAGATGTTGGGTGTGGATTGGTTCTGCCAAACTTTCAGCATGCGCTTGCGGGGTGCTGCTTGCAAGTTGGCTATGAATTTCTGTGTGTAAAGTGGTAGATGATGCCTCTGGCGCTTGTTGCAGCAAAATCTCAGCCGTTTGCTCTTGGTGTTGCAAAGTGTCTTGCTCAAGCGCAGCAGGGGCAATCAGGTGCATATCTAATAGCTGTTCAATCAATTCAGGTGGTGCAAGACGTTGCTTGAACTGATCTCCGAGTAAATCAAAATCTTCAGTACCAATCAGTACCAATAAACGACGTTGACGTGCATTTAAATCACGTGTGCGCTGTTGTAATGCATCTAGACCGAGTTGAGTTTTTTGATAATTAAACATGAGCCTTAATTTATTTCCCCAATAAATTAAGGCAAAGCATAGACTTTGAAAATTACAATAATATGAATAATTTATGACAGGTAAATGCAATAAGATTCACTTGAAACATTTATAAAGTCAAAATACTGGTATTTTCGAGCGCCTTGCGTAAGTAAGGATCTAAATCTTCTTGTCTTAATAACCATTGCACATAATCGGCAGGAAGGTCAGCAATTGCCGTACCACGATGTTTACCAAAATTGATAATTTGTGGAATACGTGCTTCTTCTGAGGCAGTGTAGAGTTCTTCAATACTTTGAATTTGTAATTGATGAACTTCGTGCATCAAAATATTGGCCGTTAAAATAATATCCATATCGGCACGATGCGCTTTTTTAATCATATCACGCGCTTTTTCGCTGCCTTTGGTAATCATATAAATTAAAGCTGAAATATTGTGTGCTTCAGCATTCGGCCATACACGACGTGCAAGTGCTAAAGTGCAAATGGCTTTAATTTTAGAAGTATCCACACCACATTTTTCTAAAGCGCGAATATCGTAATCAATATTATGCCCAATAATATAGGTGGTTTCGGCAGGTAATTCGAAACTACTGTAATGCGGTTGATCAATTAAATCTGATTCTAAAATATGATGTACCGCCATCGCTGCGAATGAAATTGGCTCATCGACTTGATATAACTGATCGAAAATTTGACTTTTATCTAGACTGATTTTGCCATCTTGAATTTGAATGGGGGCGTAGGCAATCTCAATGGGTTGTCCATTTAAAGTATGGGTTTCAGTGTCGAGAATAATTGCCTGCATGTCCTGATTCGCTTGCGTCATTCAATAAAAATGCAATCTAACATTAGCCGCTGCGTATGACAAATTGAATTGAAATTTAATAGGCACTTGTATATGTGATCAATTTACTGATTTTTACCGTAAGTGTTTAATTTTAAATAAAATACACTTGCATATTAATTGTTGAAATCTTGCCTGATACGATAAAAAAGCGTACAAATAAAGATTGCGAAGGATGCAATTAATAAGAATATGAAGACAAGGGTAAGCAAATGAAAAAAATATGGTTAAGCGTGGCTTTGGCCAGCAGCAGTTTGTTTTTAACCGCCTGTAATGATGATCATGACGATACGAGTGTTGTGGTTGTTGAGGATGGTATTCCGAAATATAATTTTAGTGCCTCAGTCGTGAAAACAGAGCTTTATCGGGATCAGGGTGAAAATGCGAATAATCTTTTAAATGCAGTGAGTTCATCTAAAACATTGATGACATATAAAATGTTAGGTGTAAATGGACGGGAAACTCAAGCAACTGCACTTGTTTTTACCCCTCAAACAGTTAAACCTACGGGCGGATGGCCACTTGTAGTTTGGGCACATGGCACAACAGGCGTGGCAGATGCGTGTGCACCAAGTCGTCAAGGTTTAAATGGAAATGAGTACTTCATTGCTAAACTATTGGCAGCAGGTTATGCCGTTGTTGCACCCGACTACGAAGGTTTAGGCGAACCGAGTGGTAAAGAATTACATCCATTCTTGAATTTAAAAAGTGCAGCTTATTCGATTACAGATGCTGTTGTCGCTGCAAGCAAGCTTTTGGGTAATACTGCAGAAACGCGATGGAGTGTAGTTGGACATTCACAGGGTGGACATGCGGCTTTAGGTGCAGCACAGTATGCATCGCGGGCGCAGTTAAATTATAAGGGTGCCATAGCTATCGCACCTGCATCAAATTTAGCGTTGGTATTGGCGGGTGGTGAACAAAAAGCGGCTCAAGAGCCAGATGTAATAAAGAAAGCACAGACACTTGTGCCACTAGATACGTTTACTGCTCTAATTGCTGCGGGGCTAAGAAATACTGCTCCAACCTTGCAATATTCTGAAATATTTGTGTGACCAACAGATCAACTTGCTGCTCAGGCAGAGTCTATCTGTTATGAGGCATTAGGTGAGAGTATGGCTCAGTCAATGCTAACGCATGTAAAGACGTATGGAACATTGGATGGTTATCCACGTACTCAACCAAATTTCATGACGACCATCCCTGAAGTTAAAGATTTCTTAACCAATGATTCACAGCCATTAAAAGTGAAAATCAGTACGCCTATATTTATTTATCAAGGAACGGCTGACCCAACTGTACCGAAACAAGTCACGGATTACTTGGTTCAGTCAGCTCAAGGGATGGGAACTAAAATTCATTACGTCACTGATCAGGATTTACCTGTAGAGCAAAAATGGAACCATGGTACTGTGTATGTGAATAATATGGATGAGATTGTCAAAGATGTTCAATCACTAATGCCTATTCAATAAGTTGTTGAATTACGATAAAGATTGATTTGACCTAAAATAGCTCGTGTTTTATCTGAAACATGAGCTATTTTTATGTAAAACTGAGCAAAGTTCATTCTCTCAGTTCACAAACTTTATGCTACAATACGCGCCAATCTTAGCACGGCTTAAAAGCCCTAAATTAATAGGACCTCGCTAATGTTTGCCAATATTTCTATTGCCGAATTTGATCCAGAATTAGCTCAAGCGATCACCAATGAAGATGCGCGCCAAGAAGCTCATATTGAGTTAATTGCTTCTGAAAACTACTGCTCACCTGCAGTAATGGAAGCTCAAGGTTCAAAACTTACCAATAAATATGCAGAAGGCTACCCAGGCAAACGCTACTACGGCGGTTGCGAATACGTAGATATTATTGAACAATTGGCGATTGACCGTGCTAAAGAACTCTTTGGTGCAGATTATGCTAACGTTCAACCACACGCTGGTTCACAAGCAAACTCTGCAGTTTACTTAGCTTTACTTAACCCAGGCGACACTGTGTTAGGTATGAGCTTGGCACATGGTGGTCACTTGACTCATGGTGCAAAAGTAAGCTTCTCAGGTAAAACATATAACGCTATCCAATATGGTTTAAACCCAGAAACTGGCGAAATTGATTACGAAGAAGTTGAGCGTTTAGCGCTTGAACACAAACCACGCATGATTGTTGCGGGTTTCTCTGCGTATAGCCAAATTGTAGATTGGCAGCGTTTCCGCGACATCGCAGACAAAGTTGGTGCTTATTTATTTGTAGATATGGCACACGTAGCAGGTCTAGTGGCTGCTGGTGTATATCCGAACCCTGTGCAAATTGCTGACGTAACGACTACTACTACACACAAAACATTGCGTGGTCCACGTTCTGGTCTAATTCTTGCGAAAGCAAACGAAGAGATCGAGAAAAAATTACAATCTGCTGTGTTCCCTGGTAACCAAGGTGGTCCATTGGTACACGCAGTTGCAGCAAAAGCAATTTGTTTTAAAGAAGCAATGGCGCCTGAATACAAAGCGTATCAACAACAAGTTGTTAAAAATGCGCAAGCGATGGCTGAAGTTCTTATTGAACGTGGTTATGATGTAGTATCTGGTGGTACGAAAAACCACTTGTTCTTGCTTTCTTTAATCAAGCAAGATATTACAGGTAAAGATGCAGATGCATGGTTAGGTGCTGCGCACATTACTGTAAACAAAAACTCTGTACCGAACGATCCACGTTCTCCATTTGTAACTTCTGGTATCCGTATCGGTACTCCAGCGGTAACTACACGTGGTTTTGGTGAAGCAGAAGTACGTGATCTTGCAGGTTGGATTGCAGACATTCTTGACAGCAAAGGTGACGAAGCTGTAATTAATACTGTAAAAGCAAAAGTTGAAGCTGTTTGCGCGAAATTCCCAGTTTACGCAAAATAAGCACAGCCTTGAGAAAAGCCCCTCAAGGGGGCTTTTTTTATGGATGTAAAAAATTGATTTTTCGTTCAATAAGCTGAATTTCTGTTATAACTTAAGCGTATTGAATATGATTGTAGGCAAGCTGATGATGACAGTATTGTCGGAATGACAGGAATAAAAGTAAATGATTAGACCAAAGATTATTATTTCAGAACAAGATTTGCACCGTTTGGAAACGATGCTTGAGCATCAACCTAAATTGACGCCAACGATGCAACATCTAGAAGATGAATTGGCACGTGCTGAAGTGGTTGCGCCACAAGATGTACCGAATAATGTGGTGAGCATGAATGCCCGCGCATTGATTACCATTGCACCTGCAAAAGAACCGACTGAAATTACCTTGGTTTATCCGCATGACTTTAAAGGTGAGAAAGGGCAGGTGAATGTGGTTGCACCTGTCGGGACTGCCATTTTAGGTTTAGCTGAAGGTCAGGAAATTGAATGGCCACAGCCCGATGGTCATATGATGAAAGTCAAAATTGAGAAGATTTTGTATCAGCCAGAGCGTGAAGGCGATTATTTATAATCTGTTTATCATCCTGCGTTAGGAACATTGAAAGCCATGTTGATCATGGCTTTTTTATCAAATGGAGCGTAAAACTCTGTCCTTCAAGTCAGAGATATAAGCGACACGACATAAAGTGTCGTTTGATTTAACTAAGGACTATTTTCCTTGAGTTTTGATTGTTAATATAAGTACATGAAAACCCTTAAATTACGTATAAAAGACAAACATTGCAAGGTGTTAGACCAACTAGCATCAGAAGTGAACTTCGTCTGGAATTATGTCAATGATTTAGGGTTTAGGCATTTGAAGCGGAAAGGTGAATTTCTCTCTGCTTTTGATATTGCCAAATATACGAAAGGCACATCCAAAGAATGTAATTTACATAGTCAAACCATTCAGGCTGTAACTGAAGAATTAGTCACCCGAAGAAAGCAATTTAAAAAGGCAAAGCTGAAATGGCGTGTCAGCAATAAAAAATCAGCAAGGCGCTCTTTGGGATGGGTTCCCTTTAAAAAGGTGGCTATCAAATATGCCAATGGATATGTCCAGTATGGAAAACACCAATTTAAGCTTTGGGATAGCTACGGTTTAAGCAAATACACGTTAAAAACAGGTTCATTTGTAGAGGATAGCCGTGGGCGTTGGTATGTATGTCTTGTTGTTGAATCGCCTAAGCAAGATAAATCGACAGCAACCAAAGCGATTGGTATTGATCTAGGCTTAAAAGATATTGCCACCTGTTCTGATGGCACTGTAATTTCAAATCCAAAATTCTATCGAAAATATGAGCAGAAATTATGTATTGCTCAGAGAGCCAGGAATAAGAAGCGTGTTCGTGCATTACACGCCAAGATTGCAAATAGTCGAAAAGATCATTTGCATAAAGCAAGCACCAAGCTTGTGAATGAAAATGCATTGATTATTGTAGGTGACTTGAGTGCTAAAAAATTAGTAAAAACCAAAATGGCAAAATCTGTTTTGGATACAGGATTTTCGGCACTAAAAACAATGCTCAAGTATAAATGCGAGAACGCAGGCGTATTGTTTGAAGAAGTCCAAGAAGCCTATACCACCCAAATCTGTTCGTGCTGCGGTGAGATCACCTCAAGTAGTCCCAAAGGTAGGACAGATCTTGGAATAAGAGAATGGGAGTGCATGAGCTGTGGTACAGCTCATGATCGAGATATAAACTCAGCTCTAAACATTCTTGCGCTTGGGCATAAGCGTCTAGCTGTAGGAATCACCCTCTTTTAAGGGGGTGAGGATGTCAAGCACTGGTGTTTTGAATCAGGCATCTTGTGACTGATGTTATGCGAATCTATAAAAAAGCATTTAAGCAGATCGAAATAAAAAATTGCAAAATATTACATGACCTTAGCCGAAAAACACGTACTATAAAATCATGTAAAGAGGGTTGTGATGGTCTATGGCTCAGTTTGAAGTGTTACTGCCTTTGCAAGAGATTACGGTGGATCGTGCAGAGCTTTTGGCGATTCAACGCAATGATTTAGTTCCGTTGTTGAATGATCAATATCGTCTAAATCATTATGCAGATCAGGTGATTCAAGCGCAGTCAGTTTTATTGGATGGGGTGGATCCACATTTAACTCAGCAATTGAGTGTGACCATTGAGCAGTTGATTCAGGCGCTTGGCAAATCTAAAAAAGTGTTAAAGCAACGTAAGTTTAATGCACTACAAAAGTGGCTAGGCATAGATTTGGAATATGGCGCGGGGCAAGTGCAATATTATAAAAACCTAGATCATTTATTAGGACAAGCAGATCGTTTAAGCCAAAAGCTGCAAATCGAAATTCAGAAATCACAATCACGTTTTCAGCAGTTGGTTGGTTTGCGTGAGCAAATGGCGAAATACATTCAAGCTGCCGATGAGTTTTTAGTGGAATATCCACGATTTGTGCGCAATCAGCATCCTTTGGATAATTTTAGCGAACGACTGGCCAAGAAAATTTATAGTTTAAAGACTTTGCAAAGTAGTAATGATATTGCGATTACTCAAATGCAACTTTCACAGCAACTCTCTTTTAGTTTGTTAGATCGCTTTAAAGAAGCGCAGCAGGTACTCATTCCTGCATGGCAATATCATGTCAAACAAAGTCAGCAAAGTGGCTCACACAGTCAGCTAGAAAAGCTGGATCAAAGTCGTGAGCATTTAATTAAGACATTAAGAAAATCCTTAGAAAAACCTGCGCAATCATAAGGCATGGTTTTGATTAGATAGAGGCGAAATATGACAACTTCTGAACAACGCAACGTCGCTGTGCAAGTGAGTGATGAACAGACTCAGCAACAATTTCAGCAACTCAATTTGCAGGAAATTGGCTTACAGCCTGATGACTTTCAGGAGGTGCTGGCTGCGCGTAAAGAATTAAGCGATCTTAGCCATCATTCGGTTGCAGAATATGGCAAAAATATCGCCACTAAAACGTCAAGTTATACCGATGAGCTTTTAGGTTTGGTGCAAAATAAGGATTTGGATGTCACAGGGCAAAAGCTGAATCAGGTGGTGCAGGTTGCACAGCAGTTAAATACCAACAGTATTTTAAATCCAAACAAAAGCAGTGGCTTTTTGGGTGGTTTATTCAATAAGTTAAAAGGCGCTAAACAAAGTTTTGATCAAAACTTTAACAGCACCAAAGCGCAAATTGATAGTCTGGTCACAGAAATTGAAAGCTCACAAAATGGTTTAAAAAACCGTGTAGATACACTGGATAAAATGTTTCATGGTGTGCAAGATGAATATAAACAATTGGGGATTTATATTGCAGCAGGTAAGTTAAAACAGCAGGAAATTCAGCAGCAAATTTCTGAATTTTCCGCGCAGCCGCAGGATCAGACCACGACTCAAAAAATTTATGATCTCAATCATCTTGCTAATAATTTAGAAAAGCGGGTGAGTGATTTGCAGGTGTTGCAACAATCTGCCATGCAAACTTTGCCGATGATTCGGATTATCCAGTCCAATAATTTAATGTTGGTCGATAAATTTTATGCGATTAAAAACATTACCTTACCTGCGTGGAAAAACCAGATTAGTTTGGCGATTTCTTTAAATGAGCAGAAAAACAGTGTGCAACTGGCCAACAGTATTGATGATGCCACCAATGAATTGCTGCGCCGTAATGCAGATTTATTGCATCAAAACTCGGTTGATACTGCCAAAGCCAATCAGCGTTCGGTGATTGATATTGAAACCCTTGAACACGTACAAAATACCCTCATTAAAACAGTGAACGATGTGATCCAGGTACAAAAAGAAGGCATGCAAAAACGTGCAGAAGCGACTACGCGTTTGCGAGCCTTACAGGAGAATCTGAATCAATTGGTGATTGGTTCAAGTCAACAGTCTGGTCAATAAATGCATTTTGACAATGACTTCATTTAATCTGAAATTTACCTGATAAGGAGTCGGATTTGCCCCCACTTGATGAATATGCCATTCAGCCACAGCAGCTAAAAACAGGTGTTGTGGCATTACAGCAGCGTCAAAAAAAGCTCAGTTTTTTGGCTGTGCTGTCTATGACGGTGGTGCTTATATCGGCAATTGGCTTTTTTATTCAGCAAGATGTGATTTATAGCTTCTTTGGTTTAAGCACTGAAGTTCAGCAATTACACATGCCTGCAAGTATCGATGCGACTTTGGCAAATTTAGGGCAGCAACCTGATTATTTTTTCAGTTTGTTGAACTGGTTGGGTTGGTTGATTTTAAAACTGTCGGTGTCATTTATTGGTGCATTCGTTCTAGTTCATCTACTCAAGAAAATTCGTTTTTTTTATATTCGCTTTCAGTCCTTTGTCTTGAAATTTGTAGCTTGGTTGCTGAGTTTTATTTTACTTTGGTCGGCATTGAGTTATGTTCAGCATGACCGACAAGATGATACGCAGCAGGTATATGCCAAAATTGTGCATTATGAAAAGCACATTCAAGAAAGTGAATTGGCGCGTTATTTACAAAATGCAGAAATGGCAGCGCCTGTTAAAGCCTATTTGTTGGCGCAAACGGCATTGATGCATCATCCCGCAGATAAAGATGCAGCCATTCCGCAAGTGTTGACCTTGGTCAAAGCAGAGCAGCAAGATCCGCAATTTTTACATTATGGATTTAAACCTGAACAATTATGGACGATGCAGCAGCAAGTTTATGGCAAAGCTTTAACGCCTATGGCGCAAAGCGTACATAAGCAAGTGCAGCAAGCACAGCAATTAAATACGCTGGTTTATTATATGAATCTCGCGGTTATGGCGCTTATGTTAATACTGTCTGCGGTACTCTGGTTTTTATCGCGACATTTACAGCAGCGTATTCTGCGGATTCAACAACAACTTGAATAAAAAATGATTAGGCTCAATTGCTTAAGGCAGACATTCAGTTTTTATGTTAATGTCTAAATTGAATAGCTTTAGGTATTTTAAATGAAATAGTAAGCTTGAAACTCACTATCATTTAAAAAAACGATCATAAATATAAAAATAAACCGTTTCCCCTATGTAACTATTTTTCGTAAGATGACATCAACAAATAAATTTACTCCCTTGGAGACGTTAGCCATGTTAGACCAAAATACTTCTACACAACTTAAAACTTTATTAGAACGTCTTGAAAGCCCAATCGAGCTTGTCGCGACTTTAGATGGTTCTGATAAATCTGCCAAAATTAAAGAATTGGTTGAAGAAATTGCAGCACTTTCGCCACAAGTTACTGCACGTTTTGACGGTAACAACGCACGTGCACCAAGTTTTGGGATTGCAAAAGTAGGTGAGCAACCGCGCGTATTCTTCGCAGGTTTACCAATGGGGCACGAGTTCACTTCATTAATTTTGGCTTTATTGCAAACTTCTGGTTATGCACCAAAAGTATCGGATGAAGTATTAACGCAAATCAAAGAATTGAATCTTTCATCTCACTTTGATGTGTTTGTATCGTTGAGCTGCCACAACTGTCCAGATGTAGTACAAGCTTTGAACCTCATTGCGATTTACAACCCTGGCACAACAGCAACCATGATTGATGGTGCATTCTTCCAAGAAGAAGTTGAGCAGCGCAAAATTATGGCTGTGCCGATGGTATTCCAAGATGGCAACCACATTGGTCAAGGTCGTATGACTTTGGAAGAAATTGTAGCTAAATTAGATACAGATTCTGCGAGCAAAGATGCAGCGAAACTGAATGCCAAAGAGGCGTTTGATGTCTTGGTAATTGGTGGCGGCCCTGCAGGGAATACATCTGCAATCTATGCAGCACGTAAAGGTATTCGTACAGGTATTGTGGCTGAGCGGATGGGCGGTCAGGTGATGGATACCATGGATATTGAAAACTTCACTTCTATCCAAAAAACACAAGGTCCAAAGTTTGCGGCAGAAATGGAAGCGCATGTGCGTGAATACGATGTCGATATTATGAATCTACAAAAAGTATCTGCCATTAAAGGTGCTGATGAAACTGCCAATGGTTTGGTCGAAGTGACTTTGGAAAATGGCGCAACACTTGAATCGAAAACGGTGATCTTGTCTACAGGTGCACGTTGGAGAGAGATGAATGTACCTGGTGAAGCAGAATACCGTACCCGCGGCGTGGCATACTGCCCACACTGTGATGGCCCGTTGTTTAAAGGCAAACGTGTTGCAGTGATTGGTGGTGGTAACTCAGGTGTAGAAGCAGCGATTGACCTTGCAGGGATTGTAGAGCATGTGATTTTGGTAGAGTTTGATACTAAATTACGTGCAGACCAAGTCTTGCAAAACAAATTGAACAGCTTGCCAAATACTACTGTAATTACCAATGCATTATCGACTGAAGTAATTGGTGATGGCGCACAAGTGACTGCGTTGAAATATAAAGACCGTGCGACAGATGTTGAGCATACTGTTGAACTTGCAGGAATTTTCGTACAAATTGGTTTATTACCAAATACGGACTTCTTAAAAGAGTCAAAAGTAGAGCTGACGAATCGTGGTGAGATTGTGATAAATGAGCGCAATGAAACCAATGTAAAAGGTGTATTTGCGGCAGGTGACTGTACAACTGTACCGTACAAGCAAATCATCATTGCAACAGGTGAAGGCGCGAAAGCATCACTTTCAGCATTTGATTACATCATCCGTTCAGGTCAATAAGTCTGAACGAATACATCTGAATACGCGGATTAACCATCCTTAAATTGTATTCGCTAAAAAGATAGCGCCTGAGTTCCCCAATACTCAGGCGCTATGTTCAGTAAAGTGCGTTATCGCACAGTATTAAAAGTTTATTTATTCTATTTTTGGTTTTAAGAACTGAGTCGGCTAACAACTCAGTTCTTTTTTTATTTTTAACATCCAGTTTGATTTACAGCAGTTAGATTCATTTCAGTCTAATTAGCCTTATTATTTTGTCCAAATAAATTCAACTGATTAAACTTTTCCTGTAGCTGCTCTTTGGTTTCGACATGCTCAGGATGCGGAATAATACATTCAATTGGGCAGACTGAAACGCAGGTTTGATAGTCATAAAACCCAACACATTCTGTGCAACGCGCCACATCAATTTCATATACCTTCTCGCCCTCATAAATTGCTTCATTCGGGCATTCGGGTAAGCACATATCGCAATTGATGCATTGGTCGGTAATCAGGAGTGCCATCGCAATACTCGCTTAGTTTATTGCCACTTAGTTGGCTTGATAAGCCAACGATGAGGCAGAAATATCTGCAGTCGAATTTGGTAAGTTGCGAATCAGCAGGGCATAACGCATATCGACATCTGCAGGTATAGGGATTTCTACAATATGCCCTGAACCTTTGGCATCTTCAATCAGATTGCCTTTTTTATCTTTAATTTCAGTTAAAGTGAAATAGATATTGCCTTGTGGCGTCATCAATTCTAGAGAATCGCCCACTACAAAACGGTTTTTTACATCAATTTTAATGTAGTCACCATTACGTTCTAAGACTTCACCACAAAATTGCTGATGATCAAAACTTGATGAACCTGTTTCGTAGTTTTGGTATTCGCTGTGCACATGGCGACGCAAGAAACCTTCGGTATAACCACGGTTGGCTAAGCCTTCTAATTGGGTCATTAAGGCAGGATCAAATGGTTTGCCTGCAAGTGCATCATCAATGGCTTTACGGTAAATTTGTGCAGTACGTGCGCAGTAGAAATAAGATTTGGTGCGACCTTCAATTTTTAGTGAATGGATGCCCATTTTAGTTAAACGGTCAACGTGCTGCACTGCACGTAAATCTTTAGAATTCATAAAGTAAGTGCCGTGTTCATCTTCTTCGGCAGCAAACATATCTTCGTCATTACGTTGTAATAACACAGGCTCGTTAAATTGATGCTGTGCCTGCATGTGTTGTTCATCTGCATCGGCAGTTTCAGAAAGATTTTTGACAGGAATTACGTCACCTGTTTCATCTTCTTTTGCATCGTGAATTTTATATTCCCAACGGCAGGCATTGGTACATGCGCCTTGGTTGGCATCACGTTTATTCATATAGCCTGAAAGCATGCAACGACCTGAATAGGCCATGCACAGCGCACCATGCACAAATACTTCAATTTCCATGCCAGGCACGTTGTTTTTAATTTCTTCAATTTCATCAATCGACAATTCACGCGAAAGAATGACACGGGTTAAACCCATATTTTGCCAGAATTTCACCGTTGCCCAGTTCACTGCATTGGCTTGTACCGATAAATGTACAGGCATATCGGGGAAGTTTTCACGCACCATCATAATCAGACCAGGGTCAGACATGATCAGTGCATCGGGTTGCATAGCAACCACTGGCTCTAGGTCACGAATAAAGTTTTTGAGTTTGCTGTTATGCGGCTGGATGTTCACCACCACATAAAACTTTTTGCCTAATTCATGCGCTTCTTGAATACCAATTGCCAAATTGTCATGATCAAATTCGTTATTACGCACGCGCAAACTATAACGCGGCTGACCTGCATAGACTGCATCTGCACCATAAGCAAAGGCATAGCGCATGTTTTTTAAAGAACCAGCAGGAGAGAGAAGTTCGGTGACGTGGGAAATGGTCATGATCAAAAAGCAATAGCAGAAATATGGCTTTATTGTATGAATCTAAATTTAGGATTCAACCTAGTAAATAGCTCGGGATTCAGAAGAAAACTCGTGCTGCTTGGGAAGGGAGATAAAAATTCAATCAGTGGTTTTGCAAGGTCGTTTTGATCTGAAATTAGAAAGCATGTTTTATCCATCACATGGAGAGCATCTGTTGTAAATGATCTTGATATAGAAAGTTCCTCATCCTGAGCCATACAGAATCTAAGAGAAGGGACTTTCATACCAATTTGACTCATTGCCTATAATCAATTTCTGATGGATAAAAGCGTGTTAACGTACTCGTTGCCCATGTTCATCAATCACCACCTCACCATCTTCTTTGCTGAAGCTTTTTAGTTGTGGTTGAGTGAGCAAGTCTAAGACCAGTTCAGAAGGGCGGCACAATTTCACACCTAACTCGGTCACGACAAATGGACGATTAATTAAAATCGGATGCTCGACCATCAATGCAATTAATTCCGCATCGCTGTGTGAGCTACCTTCAAGTTGCAACTGTTCGTATGGTTCTACATTTTTGCGGATTGCATCGCGCACGCTTAAACCTGCTTGTTGAATCATGCTAGTAAGTTCAGCTTGTGTAGGTGGGGTTTTTAAATATTCAATAATTTCAGGTTCTTGTCCTGTATTACGAATTAATTCTAAAGTATTGCGTGACGTTCCACAGGCAGGGTTATGAAAAATTTTGATGGTGTTGCTCATGCGTAGTGACTCGTTTTAGGTCGATAAAATTTCAATATTGCATTTATATATGGATATGCGTATATTCGCAATAGTTAATATTGAAGTGCAGATAAAAAATGAATCAAACTGATTTTTTTAAATGTTTGTCAGACCCAACCCGACTGGACATTCTGAAATTGGTGATGGCTCAACACAATATTTGTGTATGCGAATTGACAGAACAATTGCAGTTAAATCAACCGAAAATATCACGTCATTTGGCGTTGTTACGGAATTTATCTATTTTGCTAGATCAACGTCAGGGGCAGTGGGTGTATTACCGTTTGAACCCAGATTTACCCGAATGGGCGTTTGCTGTTTTAAATATTATCGCGCAGCAAGATGTCAGCCCGATGACGCACATCAACCCTACAATTGCAACACATTGCGAGTAAGCACATGGCACAGTCCAAACTTTCTTTTTTAGATCGTAATCTGACCTTATGGATTTTTATTGCCATGGGGCTAGGTGTTGCGATTGGCGTGGTATTTCCTGCAGTATCGGCAAGCTTAGATCAAATGAGTGTGGGAACAGTCAATCTTCCCATTGCGATTGGTTTGATTTTGATGATGTATCCACCATTGGCAAAAGTCGATTACGTAGCTTTGCCAGAAGTGTTTAAAGACCGCCGAACCTTGTTGTTGTCTTTGGTACAAAACTGGTTGATTGCTCCGTGTTTGATGTTCGCTTTGGCGATTATTTTCTTGCAAAACTATCCTGAATATATGACAGGTTTGATTTTAATTGGTCTGGCACGCTGTATCGCGATGGTCTTGGTCTGGAACAACTTGGCTTGTGGTGATAACCAATACGTGGCTGCATTAGTTGCGTTTAACAGTATTTTTCAGATTGTATTCTTTAGTACTTATGCATGGCTGTTTCTGAGTTTCTTGCCGCCGTATTTTGGCGTGGCAGGACAAGTGATTGATGTTGGTTTTTGGACAATCACCCAAGCTGTTTTAATCTATTTGGGTATTCCTTTTTTGATGGGCTTTTTAACACGCTTGATTTTAGTGAAAAGCAAAGGCTTAGATTGGTATCAAACGTCTTTTTTACCCAAAATTAGCCCATTTAGTCTGTTGGCATTGCTATTTACCATTGTGGCGATGTTCGCACTAAAAGGCGCAGAAGTACTGAGCTTGCCGATGGATGTTTTACGCATTTCCATTCCATTGATTATTTACTTCGTTGCCATGTTCTTTATTAGCTTCTTTATGAGCAAATGGATGGGCAATGATTATCCACGGACGACCGCCATTTCCTTTACCGCAGCAGGGAATAATTTTGAATTAGCACTTGCTGTTGCCATTGCAACGTTTGGCTTGGCTTCTCCCGTTGCATTTACCACGATTATTGGCCCTTTGGTTGAAGTGCCTGTGTTGATTGCTTTGGTGAGTGTGTCTTTATGGCTGCGTAAAAAGTTTTATCAAAATGAGTCGATTGTCAGTTCAAAGTAATTTTCTTCATTTTGAGGTTTAAGATAAAAACATGGGCATGCGTTGCCCATTTTAGTTTTAAGAGTATGCAGCATGGTATTACCCAATATTGATTTAGATTTATTGCCTACACCAAGTTTTGAACAGGTGCAGGCAAAGCCGTTGAACCATCCGCCACGTATTTTATTGATGTACGGTTCAAACCGTGAGCGTTCTTATAGTCGTTTGGCGGTACAGGAAGCGGGCAGAATTTTGGAGCACTTTGGCGCTGAGGTAAAAATTTTCCATCCCAAAGGTTTGCCTTTACCTGAAGATGGCGATGCTTCACATCCCAAAGTTCAAGAGCTGCATGAATTGTTGGCGTGGGCAGAAGGTATGGTTTGGTGTAGCCCAGAACGTCATGGTTCAATGAGTTCGATTTTCAAAGCACAAATTGACTGGATTCCGCTTGCCGCGGGCGCAATTCGTGCCACACAAGGTAAAACGCTTGCTTTAATGCAAGTGTGTGGCGGGTCGCAGTCATTTAACAGCGTCAATCAATTGCGTATTTTAGGACGTTGGATGCGGATGATCACCATTCCCAATCAGTCTTCTATTCCTAAAGCCTTTTTAGAGTTTGAGGAAGATGGCCGCATGAAAGCGTCTAGCTATTACGACCGTATTGTCGATGTGATGGAAGAGTTATATAAATTTACTTTGCTGACTCGCGGGCAAGCAGCATATTTGGTAGATCGTTATTCTGAACGTGTGGAAACTGCCGAGCAGCTATCGAAGCGTGTTAATCAGAAGTGTTTATAATCCAATTTTAGATACGTAAATACTGCATTACAAAAGGCTTAGAGAGCGATTATTCGGCTTCAAGTCGCTTTAAAATCTGACAATCATCAATGGTTGTTTGCGTGGTGCAGGCTTGTCTAAGTTGCTGAAGTTGTAGCTGAAAATGCTGCAACTCGGCAATTTTATCTTCTACATGCCTTAAATGTTCATCAATCAATTCATTCACAGCGCAGCAGTTTTGTTTCGGCTGTTTTTCTAATTCAATTAAGGCTTCAATTTCTTTTAAGTTCATATCTAAAGCACGGCAACGCTTAATAAAAATCAAACGCTTGAGTGCCTCATCGTTGTAATAGCGATAATTATTTTCGGCACGAAAGCTTGGGGTGAGTAAGTGTTTCTTTTCATAAAAACGAATTGTATCTGTGCTGACTCCAACTTTTTTAGCTAATTCATGAATTAAATATTGTGCCATACTTGACCTTGGACTAAGTCTATAGTTTTAAATGAGCATAATCGAAACAGTTTCATTTTGAAAGAAGGTGTGTCTATGGCATGTACGTGTAGTCATGAACCTGCGCCAATCAAACCGAATAGTAAATTTAGAACCGCGTTATGGATTGCATTGGTGATCAATCTCAGCATGTTTTTTATCGAGTTGATAGGTGGTGCCTATGCCCATTCATCATCCCTATGGGCAGATTCACTGGATTTCTTTGGAGATGCTGTCAATTACGGGATTTCACTTGCGGTGTTAAGTGCAAGTTTGTATTGGCGTGCTACTGTGGCTTTGGTCAAAGGCATCACGATGGCCTTGTTTGGTGTGGTGGTGATGGGCAAGGTTATCTATGCCTATATACAGGGTATTCCACCTGAAGCCATAACCATGGGTATTATTGGGATCATCGCCTTATTAGCCAATGTGGTTACTGCATTGATTTTATATGCATTTCGAGATGGTGATTCGAATATGAAATCGGTGTGGTTATGTAGCCGTAATGATGCGATTGGTAATTTCGCAGTTATTTTGGCGGCAGTGGGTGTATTTGGTACGGGTAGTTTGATTCCAGATCTTGTGGTAGCCGTGATTATGGCGAGTTTGGGCTTAACAGCGGGGTATCATGTGATTCAGCAAGCTTTGGCTGAACGAAGAATGAATGTACCAGAATAAAGAATAAACGTAAAAAGCACTCCATCTGATTTGAGTGATTTAGATGGAGTGCTTTTAATTTTTTGTAGTCGCAATAATTTTAAAATTTGAAGTAAAAATAACGATAAGTTATTCCAAATTGCTATTTACAAAAAACAATATATAACCCCAGTTACGGATAAGCCAAAGATTTAATCACATGAATTTTAGGCTTATTCTTTTGGCAAAGTTGATACGCACATAGTGAAGAAAATACGCCTGCTAAAAAACCAGCAATCGAACGATGT
>NZ_JAYFSK010000052.1:0-16677 GCF_041464035.1 Acinetobacter sp. AL9
AGCCGCAGACAATGCAGCAACAACTGACCGTGCAGCAATCCGTACTGAGTTTGCAGCAGCAGATGTAGTTTTACAAGACAACATTAATGCTGAAGCAGCAACTCGTGCAGCTGGTTTAGCAGCAGCAACAACTGACCGTGCAGCAATTCGTACTGAGTTTGCAGCAGCAGACACAACTTTGCAAAACAATATTGATGCAGAAGCAGCGACTCGTGAAGCCGCAGACAATGCAGCAACAACTGACCGTGCAGCAATCCGTACTGAGTTTGCAGCAGCAGATGTAGTTTTACAAGACAACATTAATGCTGAAGCAGCAACTCGTGCAGCTGGTTTAGCAGCAGCAGCAACAGATCGTCAAGCGATTCGTTCAGAATTTGCAGCAGCTGACACCGCAACTTTAGCTTCTGCAAATGCTTATACAGATACACAAGTGGTTAATGTAAATTCACGTGTGAACCAATTAAACTCACGTGTTGATGATGTTGAGAAAACTTCTTACCGCGGTATCGCTATCGCGTTAGCTGCTCAACAACAAATTCCTAACATTGGTGCTGGTCAATTTGCAGTATTTGGTGGTGTAGGTCACTATGAAGGTGAAACTGCTGGTGCTCTAGGTGTTGCTAGCGTATTTGCTGACGGTCGTACTTCTGTAAGTGCTGCTCTTGGTTTCGCTGGCGGTAACGAAGTTGGTGGTCGTGTAGGTGTTTCATATGTGTTTGGCGGTAAATAATTTACCTTTAACATAGTTGAAATAAAATCCCCGCAATTGCGGGGATTTTTTTATGCGGTACAATAAAACTATACTTTCGCAAGAAGTCTATTAAATTTGCGGACAATAGCTTTTAACTTAGACCAGTGTTGATCATTCAACATTGTACGAGGCATGGCGAGTAGTGAATTTAGTTTGGCGATTGAATTTTACTATCTCGCTATTTTTTTTACAGCAAATGTCAACAGACCTTAAGAGTATGATGAGCTTTTGTATTAAATTGGTAGTGCTTAATGATTAAGCTGGGGGGGATATGAAAGAACAATAACACCAGATCATTGGGTTAATTTATGATGCCGCTATGGATACGCGTTTATGACCGCAAGTAATTAAAAAAATTGTTCAATATACAGATAGTAAAACCGCCATTTTTACTGCCTTAGATCAATTTAGTCCAAGTTACGATTTTTTATTTAGTCACAATATTCCAGATGAAGCTTTGCATGCCTATCGTGATGAGCGGATTCGTGTGATGGACATGCAGTTACACCGAGTATTGTGGGAAAATTTAGGTGTGGGCCAAGTAGCGAGCTCGGATTTATCGCATTATGGGGAAAACCCTGAAAGTGATGAATATATCTTTTATGAACGGTGTTTAAATCCGACGGGAATTAGTTATATCTCGGCTGTTTTGCTCGATCAGGATTCACATCGCTGGGCGGTTTTGGGGCTACACCGTGCGCCAGATGTAGCGCCGTATCAACAAAAAGAGTTGGATTTTTTAAAGCATTTGGGTGTGCATTTGCGCCGTGCTTTACAAATCCATCGTCAGTTTAGTTTGGTTAAACAAGAAAATTTAAGTTTGTATAGCGTGCTCGATCATTTAAAAACAGGTGTAATTTTGCTTGATCATCAGCTGAGTTTGACTTATTCAAACCCTTTAGCTCAAAGCATGCTGGAACACGATTCATGTTTAGATTTGGATTTGTATAATCGATTAAAAACCCATGCTTATGATCAAAGTCGTTTAGATCAATTATTACATTCAGCGTTGTTGGGACAGTCGGCATTAAACGCAGATGTAGGCGGTGTATTGTCTTTGTCAGATGCGAAAGGACAACAATTAATGCTGACTATCGTACCTTGTTCTAAATTAAAAAATATGCAGCATCAAAATGCAGGACAACATCAAATTGCGGTATTTCTGAACGATAAGCATCAGTACTATGCCTTGTCAAAAGCCTATTTGCAGCAAGCTTATCAATTGTCTAAACGTGAGTTTGAGCTGTGTGAGTTGTTGTTGAATGGTTGTAAGTTAGAAGAAATTGCGGAACATTGTGGAGTTACGCTCAGTTCGGTGCGCACTTATTTTAAAAATATTTATGAAAAAACCCAATGCAACTCGCAAATTGAACTCATGCATTTATTAATGGGTTGTACCATTCATTTTGAGCATATTGGTTAAAGCTGCCTAAGTCTAGCTTAGACAGCTTATAAGAGTTTTTAGTTACTGCGTTGTAGGGTAACAGAGGGTTCGCCTTCTGTGCCTATGGTCAGACTTGTGCCTGAAATCGTATAGTTTACAATTGATTTGGAATTGTCAAAGCTATCATGGAATCCACCACATTCATTGGTGTCATATAAGACTTCTGTTGGTGTAAGCGTATTTGCTGTAATGGATAACTTACCATATTCAATTCCAGCCCAACCGCAATCGTCACCACCTTCTCCATCTAGGAAGAAGTAGTAATTATTGTCAAAGAAAGCAAAGAGTTGAGTTTCTGAGAACTTCCAAGTGCCGACTAAACCAGATGATTGTTTTACACGTGTCAGTTTATATGTACTATTTGCACCAGGTTCATGCAGAATTAAATAAGTGCCATCCGAGCTTAGAGTGTAGGGTTTACCATCACTAGCATGAGACAGACCTGCTGTACCATTTGTATCGTGAGTAATAGTTGGCTCAAAGCTGTTGTTTAAAGGGTTCCATAGAAGCGAGCCTAATTCAATCCCTGCTTGACTTTCAGCATCTTTTGGAGAAGCTTGTCCGAGTATATAATTACCATTCGTTAATATGTGTATCACTACTACACTATTATTTTCATGCAATTGCCATGTGCCTGCGATATCTTTATAAAAAACTTGTTGTTGTTTAATAACGATTTCATCAGGGCTTACTAAGACTTGATCATTTAAGAGGTTAGTTTCTGAAATTTGAGTAGAGAAATTCTCAAAGGGTTGATCGAAAGTAATGCTAGGAATATTTTTTAACTTCTCAAGTATTTCATCACTAATTTGCACTCCATTAGTATTAGGATCTGAATCTAAAGCATCAATAAAGCTGAGTAGATTCTTTTGGGCAGTTTCATCTGTGAATAAATCTGCAGGAGAAATATTATCCTGAGCTGTAACTAGTCCACCAATTTGTACACCACTAATACTGAATTGAACTTTATCTCCAGATTGGTATTTAAAAGTTTTATTCTCTTCTGTAAGTGTGCCACTTATACCAGAACTGGTTTCATAGCTTACATTATCGACAGAACTATTTAAAAAAGTACCGTAATTCTCAGTGGTTTGATTTGATGGCGGTGGATTCGGATTGCTATCAGAATCATTGTCTGAACCGCCACATGCACTCAGTAAGCCTGCTAAAGTTAAGCATAATAAAGTTTTTTTCATCACGAATTCCTTGTTATTCAAATTGTCATGTCTGCAGTATAGAAATTAGATGAGTTTTGGTGCTATCCCAAAATTGGGAGGGTAAACACAAAAATCTGTGAGAAAAAATGAAGACCAATCAACATTTTTGTGACAAAACTAGATTTTTTGATGTGCAGTCATCCAAGTTCTATTTTGCTGTGTTAATTTGAAACACGGTTTCAAGTTTTTTTGATGATCTTCATCCACTTGATTCATTTCATATAAATATCAATATTGTCATCTATAAGTGATCCAGTTTTATGCTGTCTAAATTTTTTATTGAACGTCCTATTTTTGCAGGTGTGCTCGCCATTGTGGTGATGGCACTCGGGATTTTTTCAGTATTAAATTTACCTGTAGAACGCTACCCAGACATTGCACCACCTCGTATCACCGTCAGCGCAACGTATACAGGAGCTTCGGCAGAAACTGTTGAAGAAAGCGTCACACAGGTTTTGGAACAGCAAATTAAAGGCTTAGATCACTTACTGTATTTTAGTTCTAGCAGTGATTCTTCAGGACGAAGTCGAATCAGCATTAGCTTTGAAAATGGTACCGACCCCGATACCGCACAAGTCCAGGTACAAAATGCGATTAATGGCGCAATTAATCGCTTACCCGAAGATGTGCAGCGTCAGGGGGTAAATGTCTTTAAATCATTGGGTGATACCCACATGGTCATTGGGCTGTACGATGCCACAGGCAAAAGCAGCAATATTGCCTTGTCTGACTATATGATGAGTCATTTAGAGCAAGAGTTGGCACGCATTGAAGGTGTGGGTGAGGTCGATGTTTTTGGTGCACAATATGCAATGCGGATTTGGCTGAATCCGTTAAAGTTAAAACAATACGCACTCATGCCAAGTGATGTACGTGCTGCAGTATTGGCACAAAATACCCAAGTCGCAGCAGGCGCAATTGGTGAATTACCCACAGCACAAGAACAATATCTCAATGCCAAAGTCACCTCAGGTTCACGCTTAAAAACGGTAGAAGAATTTGAAAATATTATTTTAAAAGCAGATCAGGCAGGTGGCTTTGTTTATTTAAAAGATGTGGCACGTATTGAACTTGGTGCAGAAAATTATCAAAGCTTTAATACCATTAATGGTTTTCCATCGGCAGGGATGGGGATTTCATTATCGTCTGGTGCCAATGCGTTACAAACTTCAGCCTTAATTCAAAAACAAATTGAGCATTTAAAACAACAATTGCCCGAAGGTTACAAAATTGTCTATCCACGAGATAACACGCCTTTCGTGCAGGAATCGATTAAAGAAGTGGTGAAAACTTTAATTGAAGCGGTGATTTTAGTTGTCATCGTGATGTTCTTGTTTTTACAAAACTGGCGCGCGACGCTCATTCCTACCGTAACCGTGCCTGTGGTGATTTTAGGCACCATGGCCGTGTTGCAACTCTTTGGCCTAAGTATTAACACGCTGACCTTATTTGCTTTGGTTTTAGCGATTGGTTTGTTGGTGGATGATGCGATTGTCGTGGTCGAAAACGTCGAGCGTTTAATGCACGAACAGCAGCTCTCGGCTAAACAGGCATCCATCGCATCAATGCAGGAAATTAGCGGTGCTTTGGTCGGCATTACCTTAGTTTTGACCGCAGTATTTATTCCTATGGCATTTTTTGGTGGTTCGACTGGGGTGATTTATCGCCAGTTTTCCATCACCTTAGTCACTGCGATGGTGCTGTCTTTAGGTGTGGCCTTAATTTTAACGCCTGCCTTGTGTGCCTTGATTTTAAAACCCAATCCACAACCAGCCCAATGGGCCATCTGGTTTAATCAAAAACTGGAACGCTTAAAACAACACTATCTCAAATTATCAGGCTGGACGATTCAGCATAAAGCGGTGTGTCTGGTTATTTTTGCAGGTTTACTGACGGTGTTTGCCTTGTTTTACCGTGCCTTACCTACCAGTTTTATCCCGAATGAAGATCAGGGCATGTTGTCGGTGCAATTTAAATTACAGGAAGGTGCGCCGTTGTCTAAAAGTCGTGAAGTGGGCGAAAGCATACGTGAATACTTTATGCAGCATGAAGCCCACAATGTTGATTTGGTGATGATTCGTTATGGACGTAATTTTTCGGGAACAGGGCAGAATTTAGGGCAGGGTTTTATTGCGCTAAAACATTGGGATGAGCGTCAAGGGCAACAGCATACCGCACAAGCTATTCGTGAACGTGCCATGCAGCATTTTCGACAGCATCCCAATGCACAAATTACCATTGGCATGCCCGCAGCAGTTCGTGGTTTGGGGCAAACCGATGGCTTAGAGTTCTGGATGCGCGATGTGAATGGTACAGGACGCGATTTTTTAACCCAGCAATTTCAAAATTTGCAGCAGCAAGCCACTCAATATCAAAGCTTTAAGAATTTAGATCAACGTGCCAATCCTGAAAAAGCGGAGTTAAACGTTACGATTGATCAGAAACAGGCGATGGCAGCAGGGTTAAATCAAACGGCGATTAACAGTACCTTAGCGGCGGCGTGGGGTGGCAGTTATATCAACGACTTTATTGACCGGGGGCGAATTAAACGTGTGATTATGCAGGGTGATGCCGAGTTTCGTAGCAAACCTGAAGATTTGAATCAATGGTCGGTACGCAGTCAGCAAAATCAAATGGTGCCTTTTAGCCAGTTTGCTCAACTCAGTTGGAGCGGTGGGCCAGAAGTCGTCAATCGTTTTATGGGGTATAGCGCCGTGCAAATGGAAGCCGATACTGCCGAAGGATATAGCTCAGGGCAGGCGATGCGTGATTTAGAACAGATGGTGGCACAGCAGCAGGGCATTGACTTGGCATGGAGTGGGTTGTCTTTTGAAGAAAATCAGTCTAGCAATCAGGCTTTGTTACTGTATTTGGTTTCCATCGGGTTTATTTTCTTGTGCCTTGCGGCCTTGTATGAAAGTTGGAGTATTCCAACAGCCGTGATGAGCGCCATTCCTTTAGGGATTGGTGGAAATATTATTTTCAGCTATTTGGCAGGTTTCCCGAACGATATTTATTTCCAAATTGCCTTGCTTATCACCATTGGTTTGTCATGTAAAAATGCCATCTTAATTGTGGAATTTGCTTCGGCTGCGCAGCAACAAGGCAAACAAGTCATCCAAGCCGCTTTGGAAGGTGCGAGTTTGCGGCTTAGACCAATCTTAATGACCTCATTGGCATTTGGTGCAGGTATTTTACCGTTGGTATTTGCGTATGGTGCAGGTGCAGCAAGTCGTCAGGAAATTGGGGTGAGTGTTTTGGGTGGGGTAATTTTTGGCACAATTTTAGTGCTCGTTTTTATTCCATTTATGTACGTGCTGATTCGTTCTATATTTCAAGTGAATCGTTCATCACCCATAAACTAAAGATGTTTTTTATTAGGCACTTAGCAAGATTATAGGCTATGATATGAAACGCTAAAAATCTTGCATAAATCTACAGATTTTCGGTTTTTTAAGGGTTGGTTTGGGCCGAGACACTGCGCCCATTCTTCATTTTACGTTTTTGGAATGATGGAGTGGGTGAGAGCAATGACCAATCTGCACGCTGAACAGTTAGAACAAGCCTTACAATTGCATCAGCCAAGCACAGTACACAGCCTGATCGACAGTATCAATCCTGCCGATTTAGCCGACTTGATGCAGTATTTAAGCCTGAAAGCACAGCTGAGTTTAATTGAACAAATTGACAGTGCTGCCTTGGTGATGGAATTTTTACCACTGCATTCACAACTTCAAATTGCCGAAGCGATTGCACCGCAGCAATTGGTCAAACTGATTTCAGCCATGCATTCAGATGACCGCACCGACTTATTTAAGTTACTTTCTCCGCATTTACAGCGTTTTGTCAGCTTACACATTACGGAAGAAAAACGCGCACAGATTCAGACTTTAGCGCGCTATCCTGAAGAATCTGCGGGCGCGATTATGAGTTCGGATTTCGTGGTGCTCTCGCCAGAACTGAACATGCAGCAAGCTATAGATGAATTGCGCAGAATGACCACAGATCGGGAAACTTTGTACCTGATTTATATTGTCGATGAACTAATGAAACTATTGGGGGTTATTTCTTTAAGGGAAATTATTCAAAACCCGCCTGAACAAAAAATTAAAAATGTGATGTGCACCGATTTGGTCACAGGTTTGGTGACTGAAGATCAGGAAAGTATCGCGCAAAAACTCAGCCATTATGATTTTTTGGCCTTACCGATTGTAGATGATGCACAGCATTTACTGGGGATTGTCACCTATGATGATGCGATGGACGTGGTACAGGCAGAAACTACAGAAGACTTTTTAAAATCCAGTGCGGTAGCGTCTTCACCTGGCATGAGTATAAAAACTGCGCCAATTTTATTTTTATATCGCAAACGTGTGTTTTGGTTGGTGATTTTGGTATTTGGCAGTTTATTGTCTGGAATTGGCATTGCGCATTATGAAGACATTATTGCAGCACATATTGTACTGGTTTTTTTCTTGCCGCTTTTGGTCGGTAGTGGTGGTAATGCGGGTTCTCAGTCTGCGACCTTAATGGTACGGGCACTGGCTACAGGTGATGTGCAATTTAAAGATTGGCTGCATTTACTCGGACGTGAAAGTTTGGTGGCGCTATGTTTGGGTGGAACTATGGCTTTTGCGGTTTCAATTTTAGGCTATTACCGTGGCGATATGATGGTGTCTGTGGTATTGGCACTGAGTATGCTGGGCATTGTGCTGATGGGCTGTTTAATTGGCATGAGTTTGCCTTTTATTTTGCATCGCCTGAAACTAGACCCTGCCAGTGCCTCTGCGCCTTTGGTAACCTCGATTTGTGATGCAACGGGCGTGGTGGTGTACTTATTTATTGCTTCACAGTTGTTACTTTAAACACTGTCGGTGATGATGACTTATTCAAGACCTCATCTTAAACTTTTTGCATTGATCAAAATTCTGTTTATAAAATCATAACAGACCTGAGTAAAAAACTGCTTTATTCTCAAGTAGATTGCATTTACCCAACGATACGTTTTCTATGCCAGAACCTGCATCTTCAAAAAAACTTAGCCAGCAAGAGGTGATTCGCTTAGAGCGCGATTTAGCCAAGTTTGCCAATATGATGGATTCTGTGGTGCGTATTCCATTTACCAAGCAGGGCGTGGGAGCAGATGCCGCATTAGGCACTGTACCTGTCGCGGGGGATGTCGCAGGTTTTGCACTGACCTGTTATGCGATTTATAAAGCCAAACAAATTGGTGTACCACAAACCAAACTCACTCCCGTGATTAAACTTGCTGTGATGGATGCAGTAGTTGGTTTTGTGCCAATTGTCGGCACAGTATTTGATGTATTTATTCGTCCAAGCCGTAAAGCTTTAGATGTAGTGCATACGCATATCCGTGAAGAATATCAGATTCACAGTGAGCATCATGTGGTACATCCTTTTTTACATGAGCGATTGGAACGTAAACAGCAGCAGTCAGCATTTTGGCGTAATCCTGTAGTGGCATGGCTGTGGCTACATTTGCCTGATTTGCTTGGTGTGATTTTTCTTATTTTCTTTATTTGGGCAGCATGGCTCGGTGCAAGTTGGTTGTGGCACTGGTCACAAAGTTTTGCTGTTTAAATGAACCTGTTTAAAGTACAAAACCATCTGGCAGATCTAATTTACAGACATGAAAAAAGCTTCCCTGAGGAAGCTTTTTGGTGTCGCTGTTACAATATCTTGCTAGCAGTATTAAGGTAAATTTAATTGCTGTAAAGCTGCAACACGTTGTTCAATGCTTGGGTGAGTTTGGAATAACGCTGCCAAGCTAAAACCTTCTTCTTTACCTGCAGAAATCGCAAAAGCTTTCATTTCTTTTGGCATTGCATCAGGCATTTCAGATTCTGCTTGTAAGCGTAATAATGCAGAAATCATGGCTTGTTTACCTGCCAAACGTGCACCTGCTTCATCGGCACGGTATTCACGTTGACGCGAGAACCACATCACGATTGAAGAGGCCAAAATACCAAATACGATATCCAGTACAATGGTAATTGCAAAATAAGCCAAGCCTGGTGCTTCGCCATCTTCACGACCAAATACGTTACGGTCAATGAAGTCACCTGCAACACGGGCAAAGAACATGACGAATGCGTTGACCACACCTTGAATCAGTGCCAAGGTCACCATGTCACCATTGGCAACGTGGCCAATTTCGTGTGCCAAAACTGCTCGTAATTCATCTTTGTTCATACGCTCAAGCAGCCCTGTAGATACAGCCACTAAAGCATCGTTTTTATTCCAACCTGTTGCAAAAGCATTCGATTGGTAAGAAGGGAAAATACCCACTTCTGGCATTTTGATACCAGCACGTTGCGACAATTGCGCAACTTCATTTAATAACCACGCTTCAGCTTGGTTACGAGGGGCATTCGGGTCAATTAATTCAGTCCCAGTTGTTTTTTTCGCCATCCATTTAGACATGAATAGTGAAATTAAAGAGCCAACCATACCAAAGACAAAACAGATGACCAACAGGTTGCCTAGGTTTAAGCCACCCGCGCCATGGTAACTACCGACACCGAAGAGTGACAAAATTATGCCAGCTACAACCAGTACCGCGAGGTTGGTTAGCAAGAACAAACCAATCCGCATCATTGAGTAAATCCTCTTATATTAAAAATGTAATCTGATTTATTAATAAACCATGCCGTAAATATGCGGTGTATGTATTAAAAATTCAAGAAAAAATAATAAAACTGTACTAAAAATATTTTGCGCTGATACTGCAATTGGCATTTCAAAAAGGCTTGCGTTGCCGCAAGCTCAAATGAAGTGCTGCAGCTTTTATTCTGAAATAAAAATACGTGCCGAAGCCGTGGCATTCCCTGTCGCGTATGAACCTGCAGGTGCATCGGTAAAGCGACCATCGGCAGCCATAATAATTTGACGTTGTGGACGTTTGTTTGCCGCCACTTGATGATTACTGGCAGTGTAACTCTCTGACTGCGCAATCACTTGTGCATTTTGACTCTGAGTATTGCTATTGTTATTTGCCGTAATCGCGTTACTGCCAGAACTTGCACTAACGCCGCTAGCATATAGGTTGCTATAGCGACTGGTCACACGACGTACATAATCCTGTGTTTCACGAAAAGGCGGTACACCGCCGTATTTTGCAACATTGCCTTCGCCTGCGTTATAGCCCGCCAAAGCTAAAGTGGTGTTGCCATTAAAGCGTTTGAGTAACCAAGCCAAGTATTTTGCACCCGCCATAATGTTTTCATGCGGGTCATAAGCATTGCTAACATTAAAACGTCGTGCTGTCGCAGGCATGAGCTGCATTAAACCTTGCGCACCGACAGGCGAGCGGGCGTTGACATTAAACCCCGATTCAGTATGCATTACCGCTTTAATTAGACCTTCTGAAACACCGTGTTGCTGTGCTGCCTGCTGAATAATATGGTCAAAGGCATTTTTATTGCGGCTATAACTTGGCAATACCGATGCTTCGGAATTGCCCCAGTTGCGATAACTGTGAATATTGCTGTCTGGATAATATGTGACTTTTACTTTTGTCAGCGAACGATCTGCACTTTTACGGTTGGTCAGCAAGGTACTGCCATTGCTGTCCTTATACATATAAATTTGACCTGCGTGCGTTGTCGTTGCCAAAGGCATGATGCTGGCAGTCCCCAAAATATACAGTAAAAAGGCATTAATTTTATTGTTCATGCTGTGAATACACTAAAAGCTGTCCCCAAACAGTTATGAAGAGTTTAACAAAAATCTCACAGATGAAAAGGCTTTGTACAAATTCATTTACAGTAGTGTCGAAAAAAATCAAGCTTAATTGCTGACAGAGTAATCAAAAAAAATATTTATTTTTTTTAATTGGATCAGCTTGACACACTTAAGTGTATGATTTTGAATTAAAATAAAATAGATCAAAAAGTGATCAATTTAAAGAGAAGCCTTAGAATAACGGCAAGAGGCGTTGTCAAGTTGTTTTAAATCCACAAAGTTATCCACAGCTTTTGTGGAAAACTGTGGAAAAGTCCAAAAGATAAGCATCTTGGCGAAAAAGTGAACCTGAGGGTTCAAGCTTGCCGCAGAAAAAACGATCTGCGCAGACAAAAATAAAGTGTGCAAACAGAAATGAACGCGCAGTCAGAAATTAAGTTCTCTGACGAAAAGGAAGATTGCGATGAAATTACATTCTTTTGATGCGGGATTGGTCTGAATCGGCTAAAATTGCGCGGTAATTTTTTTCATGGGTTAATCGCGTCTATGTTCTCACCAGTTGAGTCCGATCAAGGCTTTAATTTCAAACCAGAACTTCCAACCAGCTCTGCGTATTATCGTTTGTTGAAAAAGCTGCGTCGCCAAGTCGGGCATGCGATTCGTGACTTCAACATGATTGAAGATGGCGATAAAGTCATGGTGTGTATTTCTGGTGGTAAAGACAGTTATACCTTGCTGGACATTATGTTGCAGTTCAAGCGCATCGCACCCATCAATTTTGATGTGGTGGCTGTGAACTTAGACCAAAAGCAACCGGGCTTCCCTGAAGATGTATTGCCGCGTTATTTAGAAGAAAATAACATCCCATATTACATTTTAGAAAAAGACACCTATAGCATCACCAAGCGTTTAACGCCTGAAGGTAAAACTTACTGTGCAGTGTGTTCGCGTTTGCGTCGTGGTTCTTTGTATGGCTTTGCGCAGGAAATAGGGGCAACCAAAGTGGCGCTTGGGCATCACCGTGATGATATTTTGGCGACTTTTTTCTTAAACTTGTTCCATGGCGGTAGCTTAAAAGCCATGCCACCGAAGTTGTTGTCATCAGACAAGAAAAATATGCTGATTCGTCCACTGGCTTATGTGGAAGAAAAAGACATCATTAAATATGCAGAAATGCGTAAATTCCCAATTATTCCGTGTAACTTGTGTGGTTCACAGGAAAACTTACAGCGTGCCATTATTAACGACATGTTACGTGAGTGGGATAAAGCACATCCTAAGCGTTTGCACAGTATTTTTGGCGCATTACAGAATGTATCGCCATCGCAGTTGGCAGATCGTGAATTATTCGACTTTGAAGCGTTAGACAGCCAGCGCGTATTTGATTTTGCCGATCAGGCCGAACAAAACGCAGCAGAGCAAAACAAACGCATCAATATGGTCAATTTAGGCTACGCTGCAGACTAAGCGATAACAGCCTGTCAATCCCTTTAAAATGTAATCAACACCAAGCCAGAGCTTGGTGTTTTTTTATGAATTTGATTTATTTGAGAAAGTCGTCATTTCGACTAAAAATACAAAAACTGAACGTCCCGTACAAAATTTCTTAGCCTTTCACGAAAGGTTCATGCTATAACAATCAGCAAGCAAAACAGCTTAATAATGATGGTGTCTGGATAGACAACACACATGCACAAATATATTGAGGAAAAATCATGCCTGCTTTTTTAACTGATGATTGGTTTGCAACTGTAGAAAATCTAACGGCTCAAGCTGGTGATTTAAACCTACCTCCAGCACTTGCAAATCTGGCAATTAACTTAGTGGTGACTGATGCTGCAGGCAACACAGAATTGTCTTTAGATGGCGGTAAAATCCAAAAAGGTTTGGCGGACAACGCCAAAACAACATTAAATATGGATGCGGAAACTTTACGTAAAGTATTCCTAGAGTTTGACATGGCGGCTGCTATGCAAGCCTTTATGACAGGTAAAATCAAAGTACAGGGCGATATGTCACAATTAATGGCATTACAAACTGCAAAACCAAGCCAAGAACAAAAAGACTTATTTAAGAAGATTCTTGAGCAATCTGCTTAATTCAAGCGATTTACGCTGTAGCAGGCGAATTTCCCGCTATAGTACAAAAAAGCCTAGCTGAAGTATCAACTAGGCTTTTTTATGCACTGCAGCTTTAACAGCGCATTATTCATGTTTGAATTGCAGCTGATATACACTGCAACTCAATCACGCGAGGTAAATTTTAGATATTCACCAATTGCGGTGTGGTCTTAATATGCTCAAGGTAGGCGCGAATACGAGTCACATATTGCACTGCTTGACGATAACGACCATTGCTCGCTTTGTTACGGTCTAAATACGCATATAGGTTAACCCAATTGTTCGGGTTTTTGCCTTGTGAGCGAATACGCTTCTGAATTTGACTGACTGCACCAGGACCCATGTTATAAGCGACTAGGGCATACCAGTTACGATCAGGAAATGGAATATGCTCATAACGGCTCAGCATTTGGTCATAATACTTAGCACCACCCTGAATACTTTGTGCAGGATCGGTACGGTTGCTTACGCCCATCGCTTTGGCTGTATTATTGGTCAGCATCATAATACCGCGCACACCTGTTGGCGAAACCGAGTTGGGTTTGAGGTAAGATTCCTGATAACCAATTGCCGCCAAAAGATGCCAGTCTAAATCGTACTGCGTGGCAGTCTTTTTAAAGTTGGCCTTATATAAAGGTAAACGATTACGCAAATCCCGCTGGATCACATCCCACGATTCTTGTTTGACCACATTACGATTATAAAATGAAGCCAATTGGGTAATTGAGCCGTTTTGCTTGCCACGACAAACAAAGTTGTTTGCGGTTTGGCTAAGAGGATCATCTGCGTGTTTAAACACCCAGTTCAGCTCACTATTTAAACCATTACGCTTTAAAGTATTTAAATCGCCACAACTGGCAGAAAATGCCGTGAGTTGCTGCTTTTCGATGCTTTGGATACTCGACGTGGTCATGGCAAAGTTCGCTTTACCAGAAGACACCCATTTTAAAGCGGTCGCATTGTCGCTTACCGTTTTAAATTCGAGTTTCACATTCATGCTGTCGGCATAGTTACGCACAAGGTCATAACCAAAGCCATGTAAATGTTGTCCATCTTTAAACACTGTGGTTGGATTTTCCACAGACACAACGGTCAATTTGTTCTGATTGACGACGCTGTCAAATTGATGAACGGCTTTGCCTGCGTTAATACTGTGGAATGGGAGAAGAACAGTACTGAAAGCGAGGACTTTGAATGGGAGGCGATTAAAAAATGAGTGAAGGCTAAGCCTAGACCCAGACGTTGAACTACTGTGCATGTTGGCTCCGCTACAAGTAATTTATGCCCTAAAAAGCAAAGGCAACACACCTTAAACTTTTTCAAGTTTGATAAATTCAATAAGGGTTGGGCAGTCATGACGTCATTCAAAATGACTTGGGATTAAAGGGAAAATGTGTAAAATTTATACACAGGTTAAAAAGTGATCAAAACTAAAAGATGTGCGAATAATAAAGATGAAAATTTTGGATGTCAAATTTTGTACATAAATTTTTTGAAAAATGTAACATAAGATATTCATTTCATTGAGAAATAAATTTTATAAATTTTTATTGTGTATAAAAATGCAATAAAATATAGGATTGATGTTAACCAAATGTAAAAAACCGGCTGCAAAAACACCATGAAATCTAACTTAATTACACGTTCTGGACACGATAAACTCGTGGCAGAGTTACAGCATTTGTGGCATGAAGAACGCCCTGAAATCACCAAAAAAGTAAACTGGGCGGCAAGTCTCGGCGATCGCTCTGAAAACGCAGATATCCAAAAATAACAAACAGCTTTTGCGTAAAATTGACCGTCGGGTACGTTATTTGGGCAAGCGTTTAGAAGAGCTGCGTATTGTCGATTTTGCACCAGAACAAGAGGGTAAAGTATATTTTGGCGCATGGGTCGAAATTGAAAATGAACAAGGCGAGCAAAAGACCTTGAGAATTGTGGGCGTGGATGAAATTTATGATCATCATCCACAACATATTTCGATTGATTCACCTATGGCTAGAGCTTTGTTGTCTAAACAGGTAGATGATGAGGTGGAAGTGCAGACGCCGTTAGGCAAAAAGAGCTGGTTTATTAATTCGATACGCTATGAAAAGCCTGAAATTGCAGAAAATGACTGATTTTTGATTTTATTTTGAACATTTGGATCATAATTTTTAGAAAATATTTGCCAAGCTGAATTTTTCTTTATATGATAGCCGCCATTGGAAGCGTGGCAGAGCGGTTTAATGCACCGGTCTTGAAAACCGACGAGGGTGTGAGTCCTCCGTGAGTTCGAATCTCACCGCTTCCGCCAAATATCAATGACTTAGCCCTGACATACTCAGGGCTTTGTTGTATTTGGGGTTTATGCAAGGTAAGCCTGTAGTAAGCATAATAAAAACTTGGTTTGAGTTTAAATTATTGTTCAAGACTAAATACAATCTCAAATTGGATACCATCCCAAATAGTTAATTCACCGATCCAATTGGTTTTTGCATTAAATCTTTTAGGGTATTGGCTGCCATCTTTGCCATCTAAAATATTTTGAAAATCCGAGCTTTTATCGAGCATAGCTATAATAGGTCTAATTTTTAATTTTTCTTCTAATGCTAGATCAAGGTTTTTCTTAAATTCATTACGTCCATTACCAGACCATCTATCAATACGGTCACGATAAACCTGTTTTCTTTCAGTTGGATGTTTAGATAATAAAGGTTTATGACCCCATAAACTAACAATTAGCTCATTATTAGAGCTAATTGAAGATACTGACCAGTTCGGATTTTTAAGATCAGCATCAAATTTTTTAAACTCAGAAACGATACCCACAATAATACTCATATTCAAATTAATCCTTATTTAAGATATGCTGAACGGCATAAATTACAAGTATTTAAGGTTAATAAATGTCTGATACTCCGACTGTTTGGGGTGTACACATGGGCGTACATGTTGGAACTGAGCCAGTTGAAAAAAATTACATTGGAATTGGCTGGTCAGAGTTAGGTGATTTAAGTCAGATTGATGCTGATAGGGAAGCCTTTAAATTTGCTTTGCAAGCAAAGCAACCTGATTCTTCAATGCCTTCTATCCGAACTCAGGTAGCCACAATTTACAGATTTATGCATGTGGTAAAAACAGGAGATTATGTGGTATACCCATGCAAATCGGATAGATTGGTCTATATTGGTATTATTAGTGGAGATTATGAGAGAGCTAATTCTGAAGACGAAGATGCTTATTTAAATCGTCGTCCTGTAACATGGCTAACACCTAATGGAGTCCCACGTAACAATTTTTCTCAAGTAGCGTTATATGAAATTGGTGCTTACATTAACCCGAATTACGGATAAGAAAAGCCCTTGAAAAAAAGGTAGTTAGAGCCATTTAGAAAGTTACGACACAACCCAAAGGCTCTAACTACCATGTACGATTTTACAGAAATTTTTTGTATTGTTG
>NZ_JAYFSK010000053.1:0-16357 GCF_041464035.1 Acinetobacter sp. AL9
AAAATGTATATCGTTGGCAGAAGAAATTATTTAGACCAGTTATCAAAAACTTCATTGATGACTTTATTCTCGATAAAAATCATCTGCTACCACAGAGAATCTATAAATAATAGTGCGTAAGTCCTATTAAGATAAAAAAACGATAAAAAATTTAAATTTTCACTGTATCGATTTAGAAATAAGATAAAAATTGAAAATACTGGGCATATTTTTATAGCTAAATGCTATTTAATGTTTAAAATGAACCCCTAGAGAATCCTGTTTTACCTGCTCGCTATGTTCCAATTTATTCATCAACAAAAAGACTTTGAAAATGTCTTGGCATTAATGAGCCAAAACAGCATTTATGGTTTAGACACCGAATTTATTAAGGTTGATACTTTATGGCCAAAATTGGGTGTATTCCAAATTAATGTTAATGATCAGGTCTATTTGTTAGATGGCACTTCTTTAAATTTAAGTGCATTTTGGGAAAAACTGTTTCAAGCGCAGCAAAATATTTTTCATGCCTGCGGTGAAGATATTGATTTAATTTATCATTATGCGCAGCAAAAAAACTTAGATAACGTGTTTGATACCCAAGTTGGCATGTCATTTTTAGGGCATGGTTTACAAGTCAGTTATCAAAACGCTTTAAAAACCATGCTCAATGTCGATATTGATAAAGGGCAAACTCGCTCAGACTGGCTTGCACGTCCGTTGTCCGATGAGCAGTTAAATTATGCTGCCAATGATGTGCTGTATCTAATGCAATTGGCAGATAAGGTACAAACCGACTTAAAACAAAATTATTTACTGGATTTTGCACAAGAAGATTGCCGCAATTTAACTCAGGAAATTGGTGAAGAAACACCTTTAGAGTTGTTGTATCAGGATGTGGGCAACTATCGTCATTCACGCCGTCAACTCATGCAATTGCAACAATTGGCCGTTTGGCGTGAGCAAATGGTAAAAGCCTTAAACCAACCACGTAGTTTTATTTTGCGTAATTCTACTATGCTGGACTTGGTCGAGAAAAATCCTAAAAATCAGTTCCAGCTCAGTACTATTAAAGATTTACGTGTGCATATTGTGCGTGAACATGGCAAAACTATTTTAGATTTAATTAAATATTTGCCTGATCAATCACAATGGCCATTACGTATGGCGCGACCAATTCGTCATTCTTCAAAAGAAGTGGGCGAAAATGTAGAACAGGTGATTCAACGTGCCGTACAGGAAACTCAAATTCCAAAAGAAGTTTTGCTGCGTAAAAAATGGCTCAATGCGCTTTATCAGCATGTGGTATTTCATAACGATGAGCAAGATTTGCCTAACTATTTGTTAGGTTGGCGTTATGAATTACTCACCAAGCCTTTAATTGAAGTTTTACATGCCGACGAGCGTTATTTGTCTGGTCAGATGAAAGTTGCTGAATAAATCAAACCGATCCACATTTTAAATAAAGCCGTTTTTCACCTGAAAATGGATGAATTTTCACGCCATTCTTTGTTTGAGTGTAAACATAGACCAATGCGTTAATAATGGTTAATGTATCTCGGTTTTTTTTGTTGTATCCTTTGCCTGAGTTTTTAGAGTTTTGTTGTTTATGCACTGTTCAATTTATAAATCGAGCAAAAAAGATGAGATGTATTTATACATCGCCCGTCCTGAGCAAACTGAAGATCAAGCAGAAGCGTTTAACCCGCTAGAGGTTTTACCTGAGCCAATGCGAGTTGCATTTGGTCGTGCGACATTTGTAATGGATTTGCAACTGTCTGAAAGCCGTAAGTTGGCACGTGTGAATGTTTTGCATGTCATGGATTCTATTCAAACACGTGGCTTCTTTATTCAAGTGCCACCAGAAGGCTTAATTAACCCAAATGCCGTTGAACCAGAAGGTTTACGTGGTGCTTAAGCTTTATTCAGGAGTTGAGAAATGAATAGTGTGATGACTGGATTGGATTCAATTCCTGAAACTGCAATTGCTGTTTCTGTTTATTTGTTGGGGAGTGCCATTATTTTATGGTGCTGGTACGAAATTGCCAAACGCTTGCCCAATCCGTTAGGTGGTATCACTTGGATTGTGCTGTTTGCAATTTTACTTACCCCAACAGTATCAGAAGGCAGCAATGCAGCACTTGCCCCAGCCATCTTTGGACTTCTTTTTGGTGTTTTAACCAAAGAAACCCCATTGGTTTGGTCTAATTTATCTGCCATTTTATTTGTGATCGGTCTTGGCTTATTGATCGGTTATTTCTGGTCAAGATACTGTCTTAAACAAACGACTTATAAAGCCAAGAAAAATACCTCACCACTGTAACTAAAACAATTAAGGTAAAATCATGTCTGTTGATGCGCAACAATTTTCGGGTACAGATCAGTACATTGCGACTGATAGTTTAAAACTTGCGGTGAAAGCCGCACGTGCTTTGCAAAAACCGCTTTTGGTGAAAGGTGAGCCAGGTACAGGTAAAACCTTATTGGCAGAGCAAGTTGCTAAAAGTTTGGGTTTAAAGTTGATTACATGGCACATTAAATCGACCACCAAAGCGCAGCAAGGTTTATATGAATATGATGCAGTGTCGCGTTTGCGTGACAGCCAACTGGGCGATGACCGTGTGTATGACGTTAAAAACTATATTAAACCTGGGAAATTGTGGGAAGCATTTACCAGCGAAGAACGCTGTGTGTTGTTGATTGATGAAATTGACAAGGCAGATATTGAATTCCCAAATGACCTGCTACATGAACTCGATAAAATGTCGTTTTATGTTTATGAAACAGGCGAAACCATTACGGCAACACAACGTCCAATCGTGATCATCACATCAAATAATGAAAAAGAGCTGCCAGACGCTTTTTTACGTCGTTGTTTCTTCCATTATATTGATTTCCCAGATGAAGCGACCATGCGCGATATTATCGATGTGCATTTCCCGAATATTTCAAGCACATTGGTTTCAGAAGCTTTACAAGTTTTCTTTAAATTGCGCCAAGTTCCGGGCTTAAAAAAACCACCATCTACGTCTGAATTAATTGATTGGTTAAGCCTATTGATGGCAGATGACATGCCGGAAGATATTTTGCGTAATAGCGATAAAAGCAAAGCCATTCCGCCTTTATACGGTGCATTAATCAAAAATGAACAAGATGTGCAATTGCTTGAGCGTTTAGCCTTTATGTCGCGCCGCTAAGGGAGGACAACGCCATGTTCGTGCGCTTGTTTTATACCTTGCGACGTTACGGTGTACCTGTCACCACACGTGAATTGATTGACTTAAATCAGGCGGTGGCATCGGGTCTGGTTTTTGCAGATCAAGATGAATTCTATCAACTTGTTAAAACCGTCATGGTCAAAGATGAGCGTTTTTTTGACAAGTTTGACCGTGCCATGAAAGATTATTTTGATGGCATTTCCACTTTTGATTTAGATGATTTACTGCAGCAAGTTCATCAATTGCCTAAAGACTGGTTCGACTTAGAACTATTAGAAAAACATCTCACGCCAGAACAACGCGAAGAGCTGAAAAAAGCAGGTTCTTTAGAAGAATTGATGAAAATGCTGGAAGAGCGTTTACGCGAGCAGCATAAAAAGCATCAGGGTGGCAACCGTATGATTGGTACGGGCGGTACATCACCGTTTGGTGCTTTTGGTGATCATCCTGAAGGTGTACGCATTGGTGGGCCTGGACGTAAGCGTTCAGCTGTTAAAGTCTGGGAGCAGCGTCAGTATCGAAATTTAGACGATGAACAGATTTTAGGTACACGACAAATGCAATTGGCACTGCGTCGTTTGCGTAAATTTGCCCGTCAAGGTGCAGCTGAAGAATTGGATATTGATGGCACTATCCGAGAAACTGCCAAACAGGGCATTTTAGATGTGCAATTGGTGCCAGAACGTCGTAATCGCGTCAAAGTGTTGATGTTGTTTGATGTGGGTGGCTCGATGGATGCACACATCGCCCAATGTGAAAAACTGTTTAGTGCGGCCAAAACTGAGTTTAAAACCCTCGAATATTTTTATTTCCACAACTGTTTATACGACTATGTTTGGAAAGACAATTTACGCCGTAGCAGTACCCGTATGAATACGTGGGATTTGTTGAATACCTATGGACGCGACTATCGGGTAATTGTGGTCGGTGATGCTAGTATGGCACCTTATGAGCTGAATTCGATTGGTGGTTCGGTAGAATATATGAATGATGAGGCAGGGCAAGTTTGGTTACAACGTCTGCGTCAGCATTTTGAAAAAACCGCATGGCTGAATCCTGAACAGGAAGGCTATTGGCATTACACACATACCATTGGTTTAATTAAACAAATTTTTGAACATCATATGTATCCAATGACTTTAAAAGGCATTGAAGATATGACTAAATATTTGGCGCGTTAATCGTCATTTTCGTCAATATCACTCAACTTTTGAGTGATTGTTAGGCGAAGACTAAGTAAGTGCAGACACGATAGGCAACGTGAATTTCAATCTGAGGGGATCGATATGGATCATCAAATCAATGGCATCGCATTACCGAATGAAGACGGTTTTTTCGGGCAATATGGCGGGCAGTTTATTCCACCACATTTAAAAGAAGCCATGGATGAAATTAACGTTGCTTATGAGGAAATTCGTAAAACGGCAGAATTTCAGAATGAATTAAAAGATTTGTTTGCTCACTATGTTGGCCGTCCAAGTCCTTTATTCCATGCCAAGCGTTTATCTGAACAGTTAGGTGGTGCGCAAATTTATTTAAAGCGTGAAGATTTAAACCATACTGGTGCACATAAAATTAACCACTGTTTAGGCGAGGCATTACTAGCCAAATATATGGGTAAAACCAAAGTCATTGCAGAAACTGGTGCGGGACAGCACGGGGTAGCCTTGGCGACGGCATGTGCGCTAGTGGGAATTCCGTGTGAAATTCACATGGGACAAGTTGATATTGAAAAAGAACATCCAAACGTCGTGAAAATGAAAATTTTAGGTGCTAACCTGATTTCAGTCACACGTGGTACAGCGACTTTAAAAGATGCTGTAGACAGTGCTTTTGAAGAATACTTAAAAGACCCGAAAAATTATATTTATGCAATTGGTTCGGTGGTTGGCCCACACCCATTTCCAAAAATGGTACGTGATTTCCAAGCAATTATTGGCGATGAAATTAAAATGCAAAGCCAAGAACGCTTTGGAGTAAATCCAGATTATATCGTGGCATGTGTGGGCGGTGGTTCAAACGCAGTGGGTGCATTTACCGCATTCTTAAATGACCCAGAAGTTAAGCTTGTGGGTGTAGAACCTGCAGGTCATGGTTTAGATACAGATCAGCACTCTGCAACCTTAACTTTGGGTAAACCGGGTCAATTACACGGTATGGCGTGTTATGTGCTTGAAGATGAACAAGGCGAGCCATTGCCAGTACATTCAATTGCTTCAGGTTTGGATTATCCGGGTGTGGGGCCGCAGCATAGCTTCTTAAAAGACATTGGTCGCGTGGAGTATTCAACGGCAGCTGACCAAGAATGTTTAGATGCCTTTATGACGTTGTCACGTGTAGAGGGTATTGTACCTGCTTTGGAAAGCTCACATGCGGTGGCGTGGGCATTACGTGAAGCACCAAAAATGGCAAAAAACGTGAAAATTGTGGTTAATCTTTCAGGTCGTGGTGATAAAGATTCAGACTATGTAGCAGAAAAATTAGGTTTGAATTAATTCTACTGAATATGAAAAACCGCCTAAATGTGTAAGTTTAGGCGGTTTTTTTGTTTATCTTTACTTTATATTTTGCAGGTTTTATAAAACAGTGACTTAGCTTGCAATATATTGTTGTAACTGCTCGATCAGTTTGCGCTGATCATCCATAGTCGCTTTCACCAAGTCACCAATCGACACTAAACCTACCAACTGCTCATCTTCAAGTACAGGTAAGTGACGTAAATGATGGTCAGTAATTAAGTTTAAGCATTCTTTCACACTGGTGTTTTTGGTCACGGTCAGTACTTTAGCAGTCATAATTTCACTAACCGTTGTGCTTTTAGAAGTTCGTTCCATCAAAATAACTTTACGGGTGTAATCACGCTCAGACAGAATACCAACCACATGATTGTTTTGATCGGTAACCACCAACGCACCAATGCCTTTTTCAGCCATTAAACTAATTGCTTCTAAAACCGTTGCTTCTGGGCGAATTGTGTAAATTTCGTGATGTGCTTTATCTTGTAAAACGTGAGTTACCTTGGTCATATTCTGTGTCCTGATTTGTTGTTTATTGTTTGACTTTTAAAGTAACGTGAATTGTAAAAATTGCAAATACTTTAGAGTCACGATTGTTGATTTTTACGTCAATTCTATTCAGTTTTTATTTAAGCAATATTTAACGCAGGTTCATTAAAAAAGAAATGCTTCATTTGTGAAGTGGTCAGTTTAATTTTTTGACTTGACGAACCAAACAAGGTTGGCGTGACATTTAAACGGGTGAGCGTTGGTAATAAAAAAGTCTCAAAATCCTGCGCGGAAATTTTACGAGGACTATATTGTGGCCAGTGTTTAGCAGCATATTTATGCGCTTGTACCGCATTTAACCAAAAAGGGAAAATATAATCATCGTGATCTGAACTCATTGCCCAACCTTGATGGAATAAACCCCAAAGTACACCGCAGTACATCATTGATTTTAATAGTGTAACTTTAAGCAGAAAATCCTTTGGTAAAGGGTGGAGTTGGTTAATCTGATTCATAATCAAGCAAGGTTGTAAAATTTGGCTATATTGTAAAAAGAATTGATGAATATACCGTTTAAGCTTTGCTTAAAATCGTAAACAAATATGTATTTATGGTTGGAGCATCTAAAAAAAGGGTCAAAAAAAACGCCACCTAAGTGACGTTTTATTATGCTTGCATGGTGGCCATGTTTTGCCAGTATTGCGCTTTCAATGAATCACGTTCTACGCGGAAACCTTGATAATACAGTTCTGCTAAGAACATTGCCGCTTTACCATGTCCTGCACGTGCAGCTTCTTCGAGTTGTTTTACCGCGTCTTGGAAGTTCATTTGTGAATGAATCGTGTTTACTGCATTTGCATAAACATGCTCTAAGTCATGGTGAGAGATCGTTTGAATCATATTAAACTCCTTATTGTAATTATGATTACTTATTTAAGCCTACCTTTTAGGCTTCATATCAATTTAACGCTTTATTGTTAAACTAATATTACAATTTGATTGAATTGTCAAATAATTATCGGGGTTAATGAGCATATTTCAAGTTTACATGATTAAACATTGAACAAGTTTAATTTTGATTAAACTAAAGCTCTAAGCATGATAAAAAAGGAGAACAACATGACAAGATCCGTAGACGGATGTGCTTTTGATGTACCTCCATTGACTTCTCAAATTATTGAGTTGGCACATCATCACCGTAAAAAACTAGATGAGGTAATTTTCCGTCGAGATGTTCATTTAGGTGAATACTGCTTGGCGCAACGTAAACGTGTGGCTGACTTTGCTAAAACTTTAGAGCGAAGCGATCGTATAGAGTTTTATCGTAATTATGATGGTGAATTACTCCGTATTGCCGATGAAGATGAACTGCATCCTGCCGAAGCAGAGGGCGGTGTCAGTGTATTTGCTATTTTCTTGGTGCTTGCAGTCATTGCTTTGGTTTTATACTTTGCGGTAATTCGTGGCACGATTGGCTAAAGCTAAATCCTTTGTAGAATTTGTAGAAAAAGGCTCAATTTTTACTGTGACGATACAGTAAAATTGAGCTGTTTAACTTGTACATCTCACAAGGGCATCCTACACTAAGGCGATTAGAGGTAGGTCATGCACAACGCAATTCAAAAAACGATTCAATTTATTTCTCAACTGAAACTCGAGCAAATTTATAATATTGTTGTGCTGAGTATCATTTTTATTATTTTAACTTTAGCAAGTGTTGCGCTTTATCGCCCAGTTGGGGTGCAACAATTTCAAAATGTTGAGCGTTTGTCACAACAATCTATGTATGCCAATACCCAAGACATGGCAGTTCATTTACTCAATCAACGTCCGATTCGTTATGTGCATTATTTAAAGTTGATGCAGGCACATCAAATGGAGCAAGATCGGGCTCAACAACTTCCTGCCTTGGTGCAAGAGTAATTTTTTCTGTTGGCATGTTATTCATATTGTGCGGTGTCGGTGTTAAAGATGTTGGTGCGAGTAAATTGTCCTGCAGCATTTTTACCAATGCGGCTTTATCTAAATGTTCGCTCACAATTACTAAAGTTAAACGATCAGGATGCAAATGTTTGCGAATTGCACGTTGCACATCTTCAGCGGTAACTTTTTCCACTCGTTCTGCATAATCACTTAAATAATTTGCAGGAAGTCGATAAAAACCGATGTGCCCAAGCTGGGCATTAATACTGGCATTGCTGCTGTATTGATTCGGAAATGCACGAATTAAACCTGCTTTGGTTTCTTTTAATTGTTCTAAATTCATAGGTTGTTGTACAAACTGAATTAAGCTCTGGTGAGCGACTTGAATACTATCGAGTAACTGATCTTGGCGCGTAGAATAGCCTAAGCTAAACAAACCCGCTGCTTGGGTAAAACGAAACGAACTGCTAACACCGTAAGTGTAGCCACGTTTTACTCGTAATTCTTTCATCAAAATTGAATTGAAACTGCTGCCGCCCAGCATTTTATTGGCAATTTCTAAAGCCAAATAGTCAGGATCATCCCGTGTAGTCGCAAGTTGTGCAATACTGACATGCGCCTGTTGTGACCGGTAGGGAATATGCTGGATGTTGAAACGTGTTGCAGGTGTAGGCTGTGGCAAAGCTGTTGCTGCAACACCTTGGGCAATATGTGCGCTGATGGTATTGGCAAGTTTTTCTGCTTCTTTTAAGGTTAATTTGCCTGTAATGGCAATGTTCATATTTTGCGCGACCAGAAACTGATCTCTAAATTGTTGTAAGTGCTTTGGTTGAATCCGTTTGATGCTGCCATTGGTGCCTGTAATGGGTTCTGAATAGGCATGTTGTCCGTAAATTGCGCGATATAAGCGAATATTCATTAAACGGCTTGGATTTTCTTGCAGTTGTTTTTGCCCAATTTGTGTATTGCTTTGCACACGCTGGATATTAGAACGCTCAAAAGTTGCATGTTTCAGTATTTCCAGCATCATTTTGACGGCAGTTTGCATTTTCTGCGGATCAGACAGTGTTCTTAGCCGTACCACAAACATATCGCGGTACGCCGTGGTACTAAAACGTGCGCCTGTGGTTTCAAAGGCTGCGGCAATTTCCTCTGCCTTATAACGCTTGGTGCCTTCATCAATCAGTTGGGCTGCCATATTGGCAACGCCAAATAAACCTTTTTCAATTTCTGCATCGCGGGCAGAACCTGCATTAAAAGTCAGTTGGATATCAACCATTGGCAAAGCAGGATTTTCGACAAATAAAGTGCGTACGTGTCGATGATTTTTTAATTCATATACCTGTGGAGCGCGAACATCGACCAATTCATTTACGGCATTTAAACTGTGCAGCAAGCTCAAAGATTGTAAAGGCGTACTTACATCTGTTTCAGCAAAATCATGCGCTGCTGTGGTGGCAGTTTCCATCGCAAAGCCAGCAGAACATAGGCTAAAACTAGTGCTTAAAATAAGCGTGCTGAATAGATTTTTTTTCATGAAAATCACAGTTTAAGGTGTTGTGCTTTGAGGTAATAAATACAAGGTGCTAAGTCTGTCTTTGTTAAAGTAACTTTGCGCAACACGTTGCAGATCCTGGGCAGTAATCGCTTGGAAGTGTTGTGGTAAAACATCGATTAAACGGTGACTGAATCCATTGACTTCCAAATTGCCAATGGTTCGGGCTTGTCCTGCCAAATCATCCTGACTATAAATCCAATTGGCCACAAATTGAGTCACCACGCGCTCAATTTCACTTGAATTGACCAAATCCTGTTTTAGCGTATCCACTTCGTTTTGAATCGCGACCTGTGCTTCGCTTAACGTTACACCTGCTGCAGGCAATGCTGAAATACTAAACAAACTATCCCCACGTTGATACGGGTCATAACTGACACTGACTGAGCTAAGAATCTTATTGTTTCTGACCAAGCGCTGTTCTAAACGTGAAGTAATTCCACTGTCTAACAGTTGTTTGATGATAGTGAGCGCGAAGGCATCTTGAGGATTTTTAGCTGTTGCCAATGAACCGACATTCCAAGCCATATATAAATTAGGAACTTGCACAGTCGCAGACAATTCCATGTGCCGATAACCTAATTGTTCAAACTCCAACACATCATTGCGCGGTGGCGTAGGTGCTTTCGGAATATCTCCAAAATACTTTTGGACTTGCAACAATGCGGCTTGATGATCTACATCGCCCACAATCACTAGAATAGCATTATTGGGGCGATACCATTTTTTGTACCACGCCTGTACATCTTGCAGCTGAATGCTTTGCAAGTTTTTCATGTGCCCAATAATGGGTTGGCGATAATGACTGGTTGGGTAGGCAATCCATTTAAAGCGTTCAAAAGCCAAAGCCCGTGGATTATCATCGGTACGTTGCCGCCGTTCTTCCATCACCACCTTAATTTCAGGCTCAAAGTCTTGTTGGCGAAGTAACAAATTACTCATTCTGTCGGCTTCCAACTCTAAAGCCAGTGGGAAATAAGTTTTGGGATAGAGCTGATAATAATTCGTGTAATTGGTAAAGGTTGCTGCATTGACACTGCCACCATAAATACGACTTAAACGGGTAAATTCATCATTCGGCACCTTGGCTGTACCTTTAAACATCATGTGTTCAAGTACGTGCGAAATCCCAAGTGTATTTCCGGACTCATCGCTACTGCCCACTTTGTACCAAATTTGAGTCATCACCATGGGAGAACGATGGTCTTCACGGATAATGACTTTTAAACCATTGTTGAGTGTGGTTTCAAAAGTGTTATTCGCAGCTAAAACTTCAGCATGGCTAATCGAAGCTGTTAAACCCCAAAGCAACGCACAAACAGACTTCATCGAAAATTGGAACATAAGCAAGTGGAGATCAATCGTTATCGGCTTATCTTTCAGAAATTAAAGCGGAAAGGCAAGGATTGCTGTAGGTATTTTTTGTATGCGGCTATGTGGTTGGAATACGAGGTAAAAGCAATTGGTTTATGTTAGAATCCGATTTTTTAACGCAATGCTTTTCAAGGATTCGGCATGCAACAGCAATCTAATGGGCAAAATAAATTTTTGATTGATGCTGATATCGGAGATGATGATGTCACATTACCGAATTTACCAGCGGTAAATATTCCGATTGTTGAAACAACACCTCTACAACAAGTAGAAACCTCTGAACATGCTGCAGAAACATCATCAGACACGGATGCGCCTGCGAAAGGTGGTTTCTTTAGTCGCATGAAAGAAGGGTTAACCAAAACCCGTAAAAACTTTGCCGATGGCATGGTGAATATTCTGATTGGCGGTAAAGAAATTGATGATGAATTATTAGAAGAAGTCGAAGAACAACTGTTGGTTGCAGATATTGGTGTAGATGCAACGAAAACCATTATTGCCAATTTGACCGAGCGTACTGCGCGTGGCGACTTAATTTATTCACATTCTTTATATAAGGCTTTGCAAGAAGAATTAGTGGCTTTGCTTGCGCCACGGGTAAAACCTTTACATATTGATGCCAATAAAACCCCTTATGTGATTTTAGTCGTGGGTGTGAATGGTGTAGGTAAAACCACAACCATTGGCAAGTTAGCGAAACGCTTACAAGGCGAAGGTAAAAAAGTCATGTTGGCCGCAGGGGATACTTTCCGTGCTGCAGCGACAGAACAATTGCAGATTTGGGGTGAGCGTAACGATGTTGCCGTTGTTGCACAAGGTCACGGTGCAGACAGTGCTTCTGTTATTTTTGATGCGTTTGAAAGTGCGCGTGCCAAAGGCATTGATGTGTTAATTGCAGATACTGCTGGACGTTTGCATAACAAAAGCAACCTGATGCAAGAATTGACTAAAGTTAAGCGTGTGATGCAAAAAATTGATGCGACTGCACCGCATGAAGTGATGTTGGTCGTAGATGCAGGCACAGGTCAAAATGCCATTAACCAAGTGGAAATGTTTGATGAGGCTGTTGGCTTAACAGGCATCACCATCACTAAACTGGATGGTACGGCAAAAGGTGGCGTGTTATTTAACATTGCAAGCCGTAGCCATGTGCCAATTCGCTTTATTGGTGTGGGTGAAAAAATTGACGATTTACGTCCATTCTCAGCCAAAGCATTTGTTGCAGCACTGTTTGAAACTGAGAAATAAGTTTTAAAATAAGTTTAAAGCTAAAATGTAAAAATGCTGTAAGTTTCACACAAACTCCGCAAAATGCGGAGTTTGTGGTTTTTAGCGGGTTTGAGTGCTGTAAAAAGCAGCAGCTAAAAATACGAATGTGAATAAAAGCACATTCGTCTATATACAATAAGAAAAAATATTAGATTGATTTTTTGGGGAAGTTAAAATGACACTGTTAAATAAAATTGGTCATGTGCTTACAGCAGATATCATGAAAGACTTTAAGCTTAAAAAAAAGCCTAGCCATGATGCACATGAACTGACTTTCATCGATCAATTGAAAAAGCGCCGTAGTATTTATGCTTTAGGAAAACGCATTCATTTTAGCCAAACTTATATGACCGAGCTGATTCAGGAAGCTGTGCGTAGCTGTCCATCGGCACATCATTCACAAAGTACGCGCGTAGTTATTTTATTTTCTGAATCACATAAAAAATTTTGGAATTTAGTACAGGAAGTACAACGTCAGTTTGTACCAGAGCAGGTTTTTGCAGGTACTAAAATGAAAATCGAACAATGTGCAGCAGGTTTTGGCACGGTATTGTTCTATGAAGATCAACAAGTGATTCGTCAATTGCAAAAGAAAATTCCATTTAATGCTGCAGAATTTCCAATTTGGTCGGAGCAAACTTCAGGCATGGCGCAATTTGCAGTGTGGACAGCACTGGCAGATTCAGGCGTGGGTGCATCTTTACAGCATTATAATCCAAACATAGACCGTGCTGTGGCAGAGCATTTTGATATTCCAGATACATGGTTGTTACGTTCACAACTCGTTTTTGGATCAATTGAAGAAGAAGTAACCGAACGGAGTCATGCACACTATCAAAATCAATTTAAAGTCTATGCTTAAATAACAGCATTTGATGAAGATTGGTCAAATCAGCTTATTATTATGTGCTACAAAGAGCGAACCGAAGCATATTTATATTGCAATAGACTGCATCTATAGAATTAGAGGTATATAGATGCAGTCACATACATTTGTCACTTTATAAAACTATAATCGTTCTATACATAAAACACACTGTCGTATTTTTTGTAATGTTTATGCTGAATAAAAAGCTTAATATCGCTGTATCAATCAATTTCTACAAAATTCTGCAGAGGAATTAAAAAAATGTCATTCTTAAATCAAATAGAAAAACGCCGTTCAATCTATGCAATTGGTAAAAATGTTCCTATAGATCAGGCAACTATCGAAAGCACAATCAAACAAGCAGTTCGTTTAAGCCCATCTGCATTTAACTCGCAAACTTCACGTGTTGTGACTTTATACGGTGCATCACATACGCAATTCTGGAACATCGTTTTAGAAACTTTACGTAAAATTGTACCTGCAGAAGCATTTGCAAACACTGAAGCAAAAATTAACAGCTTTAGCGCAGGTTTTGGTACAGCATTGTTCTATGAAGATCAAGATGTTGTAAAAGGTTTACAAGAACAATTCCCACTTTATGCAGACAACTTCCCAGTGTGGTCAGAACATTCTACGGGTATTGCTCAATTTGCAGTGTGGACAGCGTTGGCTGAAATTAATGTAGGTGCATCATTACAGCACTACAACCCAATTATTGATGCAGAAGTTGCTCAAACTTACGACATTCCTGCAAACTGGAAACTACGTGCACAATTGGTGTTTGGTTCAATTGAAGCACCTGCTGGTGAAAAAACATTTATGGATGATGCAGCACGTTTCAAAAGCTTTGACTAAGCTCTAGCAACACATACTGCACAGACTAAAAAGTAGGGTGATGATTCATCCTACTTTTTTTGTTTTTTTTGGGGAGTTTCAATGAGATCACCTAAACTTCCTTATTCATGTGAAAATGCCTAAACCCATGAATTGTCATAAAACTGTCATTTATACATTGCATAGTGCAATCAAACTTTAATAAATGATACAGAGTGAAATATGGCATTTAAATTAGGCCTAGCAAGTATTGCATTGATGGCTTGCAGTTCAGCATTTTCAGCAGTAATTATTGCAGTACCTGAAGAAATTAAGTTGCTCGCTGTAAATGATCAAGAAGTTCGTTCAGGTTTATTCAGTTCAGCACAGCAAGTGAAAGTCAAAGCGGGTGAAAATGTCATGAACTTGCGCTATCAACAATATTTTGAACATCATAATGGCGCACACGATATTTTAAAATCAGGTGTTATTACACTCAAAACCCCAATTCTTCAAGATGGTGAAAACTATCGACTTGCTTTGGTAAACCCACCTAAAGATTTCGATGCTGCAAAAGAGTTTAAAGATCAGCCTAGTGTTGGCTTATATAATCAAAAGAATCAATTGTTGGTACAACAAACAGGTGCCAAAGCAAGTTCAACTGGTTGGTTAGGTGGTAGTTGGCTTAATAAAACTTTAGATACCACTCAAAACAGTGCTGCAATCAATCAACCAGCAGCAGTTTATACCGCGGCAGCAGTTTTGCCATCTGAGGAAACCACCTCAGCAACATTGCCTACAGCAAAACAAACACAGGGCAAAGAGCAACAATTGATTCAATTGTGGCACCAAGCTAGTAAAGTAGAGCGACAAAAATTTATGTCATGGCTTGCAGAACAAGCTAATTAATGTAGATTTGCAACCAGCCTAACTGAGCTGGTTGTTTTTTATTATCGCTTTAAAAGGATTTATTTAAAAAACCAATTTAGTAACGTGCGAAAAAAAGACAAATTATAAGAAAAGTGTGATAAAAATATGAAATACGCTTAAAACTTAGGCGAATGGTATTTTTTTTGAAAAAAACCTAAAAAACATATTGCGTCTATTCAAAAACTGTATAGAATACGCAACACACCAACGCAGTGTTGATTGAGTTGGTGCTGTTATTGACGAAATAACAGAAAATCATTAAGAGATTATGAAGAACAACTTGTGTGGATTTTTACTGATTGATTGATCGAAGATATTTCATTGATTGATTGGTTTAAATTACTCGAAGTTTATTTGAGCGAAATTTAAGTCAGAAAATTGATGAGCCAGATTTGGAAGTTTAGATTAAAACTTCAAAATGATTTTAACTGAAGAGTTTGATCATGGCTCAGATTGAACGCTGGCGGCAGGCTTAACACATGCAAGTCGAGCGAGCGAGGTTGCTTCGGTAACTGAGCTAGCGGCGGACGGGTGAGTAATGCTTAGGAATCTGCCTATTAGTGGGGGACAACATTCCGAAAGGGATGCTAATACCGCATACGTCCTACGGGAGAAAGCAGGGGCTCTTTTGACCTTGCGCTAATAGATGAGCCTAAGTCGGATTAGCTAGTTGGTGGGGTAAAGGCCTACCAAGGCGACGATCTGTAGCGGGTCTGAGAGGATGATCCGCCACACTGGGACTGAGACACGGCCCAGACTCCTACGGGAGGCAGCAGTGGGGAATATTGGACAATGGGGGGAACCCTGATCCAGCCATGCCGCGTGTGTGAAGAAGGCCTTTTGGTTGTAAAGCACTTTAAGTGGGGAGGAGGCTTACCTGGTTAATACCTGGGCTAAGTGGACGTTACCCACAGAATAAGCACCGGCTAACTCTGTGCCAGCAGCCGCGGTAATACAGAGGGTGCGAGCGTTAATCGGATTTACTGGGCGTAAAGCGCGCGTAGGTGGTTAATTAAGTCAAATGTGAAATCCCCGAGCTTAACTTGGGAATTGCATTCGATACTGGTTAGCTAGAGTATGGGAGAGGATGGTAGAATTCCAGGTGTAGCGGTGAAATGCGTAGAGATCTGGAGGAATACCGATGGCGAAGGCAGCCATCTGGCCTAATACTGACACTGAGGTGCGAAAGCATGGGGAGCAAACAGGATTAGATACCCTGGTAGTCCATGCCGTAAACGATGTCTACTAGCCGTTGGGGGATTTGATCCTTTAGTGGCGCAGCTAACGCGATAAGTAGACCGCCTGGGGAGTACGGTCGCAAGACTAAAACTCAAATGAATTGACGGGGGCCCGCACAAGCGGTGGAGCATGTGGTTTAATTCGATGCAACGCGAAGAACCTTACCTGGCCTTGACATAGTAGA